>JAUYDJ010000144.1 GCA_030690025.1 Chloroflexota bacterium
GTAATCGATATCCCCTTCGGCGAGGCATTGATGGCCGGCGGCGGCATAGACTGCGCTACTTTGCAGATGGTCCGCGACCGCGGCCCCAAACTGGCGGACATAAAATAGCACCTTCGATTACAGAAGCGGCCACCAGCAATAATCAAAAGATAATAAAGGAGAGATGCTAATAGTAAGAGACCTGGGCGAACCCGCCGAGGAACAATCGTCAGCGCACCTTGCGGGTAAATCTCAGAACAGACTACTCCCGGCAAGTATATCGAGCCTCAGAAAAAGTGAGAAGGCCGCCCAGACGAACAGAGTAAAACCGCCCGTTATGGCCAAAGACTTTATGAGACTGAGACGAGCATAGAATTTCAGGAAAAGGAATATGAATAAGAAGGAGAACGCCAGGTAGCCGAACAGGTAGAAAACGGCAAACCCACCCATAAACCACAAGAAGGTCTTGACTGTTTCCATAGTCTCACTTCGCCCGGCAGCTTCCGTGCCTTCTTCATCCGCAGTGTCACCTTCACCTCTTGCCTTGAGCTCCTTTACCACCTGCTGTTCCCTGTTGGTCTTGAACAATTCGCCGCCCTTAAAACCCTGAAATTTCTCGCCGAGCGCAGGAAAAATCATTTGCAACACATCGGCTGTGATTACCAGTAGGGCGGCTCCGCCCACTATCAGCGGGAACAGCTTTGCTTTGGTAGGAAACCCGGCAGACTCGACCACAAATAACAAGGTGACAATGAACAGCAATGCAATGTAGTAGAATTCACCTTTGTGCCAGAATTTTGCTGTTCTATTCATTTCGCTGGCCTCTTTCGGAGAGGTATTATTATAGCGAGCAATACGGTAACCACAATAACGATAACCAGCGCCAGGCTAATGGGACGGGTGAGGAATATGAGGCCGCCTGTCCTGGTTATCTGAAGAGTCAGACCCAGATTTAGTTCGGCTATCTCCCCCAGAATCAGGCCAACGGCAAGCGTCATACGGGAGAACCCCCACTTCATCATGAAAAAGGCGAAAATTCCCGTCGCGAGACACACAAACGAGTCCCAGATGGATTGCCTGATGACAAAAGCGCCCACCAAAGTAAGAACGATAATAGTGGGGGCTACGATGTAACCCGGGACCATGCTTATTTTGGCCAGGTATTTTGCCGAAAACACGCCGATGACGGTTACGATAATGCAGGCAAACATGAGGGCAAAGATGAGGCTGGAGACGGTGGGTAGCTGGGTAGTTAAGAGCCCAGGTCCGGGCTGCAAGCCATGGAGAGTAAAAGCACCCAGCAGCACCGCCATCTCCGCACTTCCTGGAATACCAAAGGCCACCGTGGGCAGCAGGGATCCGCCGTCTTTGGCACTCATTGCACTCTCGGAGGCAATCACACCTCCCACCACTCCAGTCCCGAATTTAGCCTTCTTGGATGTCGCCGCGCCGGCTATCCAGGCCAGCATGCCGGCTACGGTGCCGCCAACTCCGGGTATTATACCGATCACTGTACCTATTATTGAACTCTGGATGAACAAAGCAAGGTGTCTGATGGGTGACATGATTCCTTCCATCACGTGAGAAAACTTCTGCTCGGTTCTCACCTTGGCCGCAGGCTTGTAGCCGCCCATGGCCAGTTTGAAAGCCTCGGAGACAGCAAAAAGACCCATAATCGCAGCGCTGTAGTCTATCCCGTCCAGCAGGTAAGTGGCACCAAATGTGAAGCGCAACGTGCCGGTTACCGGACTGATGCCGATAACTGAGAGCATCAACCCGACGGCTCCGGCAAATAAGCTCCGAAAAACATTCCCGGTCGTGAGAAAAGCGATACTGACTATGCCCACCACTGCCAGCAAGAAGAATTCAGGTGGCGCAAAGCTCATCAGCAAGATTGATACCACCGGGATGAGAACTACCAATACAACCAGACCGAAGAGCGACCCCAGGACGGTGCTTGATGCGGACGCCCCTAAAGCCACCCCGGCCCTTCCCTTTACCGTCATAGGGTAACCGTCCAGAAGGGTGGATACGTTAGATGCGGTTCCGGGCACATTCAGGAGTATGGCAGTGATGGAGCCGCCGTAGGTAACCGAACCCATAGCGGCTCCCATCATTATCATCGCCGATGTTGGGTCCATGCCCCACGAGAATGGTATGAGCAGGGAAAGCGCCACCACCCCGCCGATGCCGGGCAAGATTCCTATCACCAGGCCAACCACGGCACCAAACAGCAAGAAAAGCGGGTTCAGTCCGCTGAAAACGGTAACCAGGGCCGGACCGAACGACAGAATAACTTCAAGCATGACGCAACATCCTTTTTGCCACAGCGCTAACCGCTGTTTACCAGTTTAGAGCGTAGAGAGGCCGTATTTCCCTATTACCGGCGTCTATTAAACCTTCTTTCGGTACGGGTAAGCGGGTACTGTCTTATTTCTCAGTTTCAGTAGGTAGTTATAGATATCTTCGCCGGTAGCATACTTGGTGCGGTCGTACTTTTCATAGTGCACCATCTCGCTCAGATCTCGCCGGTAATTCGGAGCCGGGGTATAGGCCGGATAACCTATGGGAACTATGGTGTGTACGGCAAATTCTACCGGAAGGTCGAGTAGGTCCTTGAGCCGTGCCTCGATAGCGGAGGATACAGTAACCCACTGGGAGCCCAGTCCGCACGCGGCGGCGGCCAGATGGATAATCTGGGTGGCATTGCCTATGTTTTTCAGGAAATGCGCCTGGGGGCCTCCCTCATGGATAATGAAGTGGGCGGCAATAACCGTGGCTTGAACTCTCCTGGGGTCGCCGCAGACGACGATAAATACCGGCGCGTCTTTGAAGGTAACGGTAGGTTCGCCCTGGCGGCCTTCACCGCGGTATGCCGGGTGCCTCAGCTCTTCCACCCTGGTTTTTTCGATATCCCAGTTATATTTGTGAGCCTCCGCAATCAACTCAACTATCCTGTTCTTGGTCTCCGGGTTTTTTACCACGATGAATTCCCAAGGCTGGGCGTTGCCGCCGGACTGGGCGAAACGGGCCGCCTCGAGAATTTTCTCGATGCACCCATCGGGAATAGGGTCGGGATTGAACCGGCGAATAGTTCTCCGCTTCTTGGTTAATTCCAGAAACTGGTCGATGTCCATTAATTTCCTCCAATATATGCCGTTATACTTTTTGGCCGGGTTTGCCGGGATAGGCAGGTATAGTCTTCTTGCGCAGATTGACCAGGAAGTTGCAAATATCATCCCCGGAGCGGTACTTGCTACGGTCATATTTTTCGTAATGGGTTATTTCATTTACTTCCCTTCGGTACGCGGGTGCCGGGGTGTAGGCCGGATAGCCGATGGGCACGACGGTATGAATAGACAGCTCAACCGGCACATCGAGCAGGGTTTTCAGGCGGGCCTCGATGGTACTGTTTATGCTGACCCACTGCGCACCCAGGCCGCAGGCAGCCGCGGCCAGCTGCAGAATCTGCGTAGCATTGCCGATATTCTTCAGGAAATGGGCAAAGGGTCCGCCTTCATTATTGAGGAACTGGCTGATAAGCACGGTTGCTTGGACGGTACGGGGGTCACCGCAGACCACAATAAAAACAGGCGCTTCCCGGAAGGATGACACCGGCTCCCCCTGGCGGCCATGAGCGAACCCCGGGTGTCTTATCTCTTCCAGCCTGGTCTTTTCAATGTCCCAGGTGTATTTTTTGCTTTCGATTACCAGGTCGGTTATCTTATCTCTGGTAGCCCGGTCTTTTACAACGATGAACTCCCAGGACTGAGCATTTGCCCCTGATTGGGCAAAACGGGCGGCATCAATCATTTTCTCAATACACCCATCCGGGATAGGGTCCGGCCTGAATTTGCGGATACTCCTTCTCGTCTTGGCGAGCTTTACGAACTCGTCTATTTGCATTCACTCCTCCAGTTTGAAGTAGCCTGGCGTTAAAAGCCAGGCTACTTCAGGTGCTGCCCTTCTGTGAACCAGATAGCTTACTTAGGCTGTGCTTTCAGGGCTGCTTGAAGCAGCGGCACATACTTACTGTACGCCGCCAGGTTTCCAGATACCCACTTTTCGGTATCAGGGCCGTTCAAAGGCTTCCGCAACGGATGGTCAGCCTTTGTCATCCAGGCAATGAATTCCGGGTCCTTCATCGTCTTCCAGAACGCGTCCCTGAGTGCGGCGGTTATATCAGCCGGCAATCCGGGCGGGCCGACGATGGCGCGGTTGGTGGCCACAACGCCTGACGTAGCTAAGTCTTTGTATCCCAGTTCTGCAACGTTGGGGACATTGGGCAACCAGCTTTCCCTGAAATCACTTATTATCCCAAGCGCCACCAGGTCGCCGGCCAGTAATTGGGACTTGATGGTGCCTATCGAGCCGACGTAAATATCGCAATCACCGCGCATTACGGCCAGGGCTATGTCCGTGGTGCCTTTGTAACCGGAGACAAGCTTATAGTTCAGGCCAAGACTCTCACCGACTATCATGGCCGAGACCCAGCTGCCTCCGCCCACACCGGTGTTACCAATAGAAATGGATTGCTTGGCATTTTTCAAGTCCGCTATACTTTTGTATGGCGAGTTCTTACCTACGGCGATGGGATATTCCTCGCTGTCCACGAAACCGATAAAAGTGAACTTCGTTGGGTCATATTTTACCTCGGTAACCAGACTGGCGGCGGCAATAGCCGGATAGTTCACCATCCCGAGTGTCAGGCCATCCATTTTGCCATTGTATATATTGGTGGTACCCTCGATGCCCCCTGACCCGGCTAGATTATCAATGACGATATCGTAGCTTGAGTTCAGGTATTTCTTCATGTAGGGAGCCATGCCTCTGGACACTACATCGAAGCCGCCGCCGGTGGAAAAGGGTACTACCCAGTGAATAACGCCGGTAGGATAGTTCAGCTTTGGTGGCGGCGCAGGTGCTGGAGCCGGGGCCGGCGCTGGTGCCGGGGCTGGTGCTGGAGCCGGGACGGGGGCGGGCGCTGGTTTGGCACACGCCTGGGCGAGCAGTATTCCTAACGTTAGAACCAGGCTTAGGACCATTAGTTTTCGTTTCATACGTACCTCCTAAGAAATGAGTCAAAAACCTGACCTTTTTTGCTTTTATTCTCGCATATATGTCTCCTCATATGGACTTTGATTTACTGTATCCGGTGACGGCACAAATGAATAGACCATTTCTAGAGTCCAGAGCGTGTCTTCAATTTACCCTCGATGGTTATTTCAATGCTGCTAATCTAACCTTTGTTATTCACCTGACTGACGGGAAACGCAACAATTCTTACTCTAGCTTATACCCCCTTTTTGAACTTTTGTCAAATGCGATGGGATAGGAATATGGTATCTATTCTATTGTTCAGAATAAACATCCATCCTATCAGAATAACAATCACAGCATAAAATTCACCACGATTTGCAGTCTGATTTTTATAGGACCATTCCGTTTAATGCTGGCTAGTCGTGAGCCAGACCCCCTATGAACTCTATAGCTACCAGCCGAGAGTCCAACTTCCGATGAAGTGCCAATCAGGAGGGGAAGGTAATATTAATCGAGTTACGAACCGCCTCTCTGAAACTGACAACGGACTTTAGTGTCCGCGTCCTTGGATAATGTTTACAGTTGGCAATCCGAGACTGCTAACTCGATAAAACCCTACAGAATATTGGATTCGAAGTAAGGACTCTCGAGGGTATCAACCGGTAACTTGAGCCGTCGTAGACGAGCGCCCCGGCCGTGGCCATCTCGTCCAGTCTGCCAAACAGGTCCTGAACATTTTCGTAGCCGAACCGTGCGGCGAGCTCACCCGTGTTCAGCCCCTCTGAAAGCAGGCGCAGCCGCAGCATCGCCTCTTCGGCTGCCTTTGCTTGTACTCCTAATTCCTCCACACCTTCTCTCTGGCCAGCCGGGTTCCCGAGGTAAGCATGAAAATCGGGTCGGTTGTTGAAGCGCTTGCCGTGATAGTGTGACGCTGCTGCCGGACCTAAACCGAGATATTCACCACCCCGCCAGTAATTGAGGTTGTGTAAACATTCGTGACCCTTGAGAGCGAAGTTGGATATCTCGTAGTGAATAAACGCGTGTCTCTCAAGAAACCGGCTTGCCTGGTCGAAAAGCTCAGCCTGCGCATCGTCGGAGAGAAGGTCACCGGGCGGACTGGCTGCCAGGGGCGTACCTTCTTCGACCGAGAGGCAGTACAATGAGAGGTGCTCGATACCCAGCCCGGTCAAAGTTTCCAGACCCATACGGAGAGTTTCCCATTCCTGCCCGGGAAGTCCAATGATGAGGTCGGCGGAGACAGTCCGGAAACCTAATTTCCTGGCCCGTCTCAAAGTCTCTATTGCCTGGGCGGCGCGGTGAATCCTGCCCACACTCTCAAGTTCGTAGTCGGAAAGGGACTGGACGCCTACGGACAACCGGTCTATCCCCATCTCTCTGGTAGTCTCAAGCAACTGGACCGTAGCTGATTCCGGGTTAACCTCGATTGTTGCTTCGGCCAGTCCAGATAAGTCAAGACACTGGCGTAGACCGTAAATGAGCTTCCTGAGGTTTTCGTCTCCAAGCAGGCTTGGTGTTCCTCCCCCGAGATACAGGGTGCGAAACGGTACTCCGGTATACGCACGGCATTCACTGAGGACAGCTTCAACGTAGCGCTCGACAAGTCCAAGCTGCCCCGCCAGAGAATAAAAATCGCAATAGGCGCATTTTCTGATGCAGAAGGGAACGTGGATATAGAGCCCTCTTATGTTACTCATCCATTTTCAGCAACGAGAGGAAGGCTTCTTGTGGCACCTCTACCGCGCCCACCATCTTCATTCGCTTCTTGCCTTCTCTCTGTTTCTCGAGAAGCTTCCTTTTACGTGATATGTCGCCGCCGTAGCATTTTGCCAGGACATCTTTTCTTATCGGGACGATATCCTCCCTGGCTATTATCTTGCCCCCGATGACAGCCTGCAGCGGTATCTCAAAATGCTGTCTCGGAATGAGTTTTCTCAATTTGTGTATCAGCGCTCTGGCCCTGGTAACAGCACCGTCACGTGTGGTGATGTAAGAGAGCGCATCCACCGGGCCACCCTTGACCAGGATGTCCACCTTGACCAAATCAGCGGGATAGTAACCCACAAAATCGTAGTCCATGCTGGCATACCCCTGGCTCACGCTCTTTAGCTTGTCATGGTAGTTGGTAATTATTTCAGCCAGCGGGAAATCATAGGTGAGGATGGCTCTTTTCGCGTCGGGGTGTGCCATGTCCACGAGTGTACCGCGCTTTGACTCAGACAGCTCCATGCACGGCCCGATTGACTTGTGAGGCACTATTATCCGAGCTCGGACCACGGGTTCCTCAATGTGGTCAATATTGTCAGGGGGTGGGAACTTCGATGGGTTATCAATCATTAAGGCTTCTCCGCCGCGGGTAACCACCCGGTAAACAACTGAGGGCATGGTAGCAATCAAATCCTGCCCGTATTCTCGCTTCAGTCTCTCTATGGTAATCTCCATGTGCAACATGCCCAGGAAGCCAAGTCGAAAACCATAGCCCAGTGCCGTCGAAGTCTCCTTCTCGTAGACAAGTGATGAATCATTTAGCCGGAACTTTTCCAGCGCCGTGGTTAGCTTGGTATAGTCGTTGGTATTGATGGGATAGATTCCACAGAACACCATTGATTGAGAACGGCCAAATCTGGGTATGGCTGGTGTTTCGGGATGCGCGGCGGAGATAATGGTGTCACCCACCTGGATATCAGCCACGTCCCTGATAACAGCACCCAGGTAACCCACGTCACCGGCCTTTAGAGTCTGGCACGGGGTCAGCTGCGGACTGAAATAGCCCACTTCATCCACCTCAAACACTTTGCCGGTGGACTTCATCATGATTTTGTCACCGGAGGTAATACTGCCTGAGAAAACACGGATATGGGGAATGACACCGCGGTAGGTGTCATAGTAGGAGTCGAAGATAAAGCAGCTCAACACCCCATCGCTATTACCTTGAGGCGATGGGATTCTGGAGATTATAGCCTCCAGCAGCTCGGGTACGCCGGTCCCCAGTTTACCCGAGACCAGCAGCGTATCGGCCGCCGAGAGGCTCAGCATCTCTTCCAGTTGCAGGCGGGATTCGTCTATCATAGCGTTAGGCAGGTCAATCTTGTTCAGGACCGGGATTATCTCCAGCCCGGCATCGACCGCAAGGTAGGCATTGGCGATGGTCTGTGCCTCCACTCCCTGGGTAACATCAACCAGCAACACGGCGCCTTCGCAAGCCTTGAGGCTTCTTGACACCTCGTAGTTGAAATCCACGTGTCCCGGGGTATCGATAAGGTTCAGAATATAGTCCTGACCGTCTCTTGACCGGTATGGCATTCTGACCGCCTTGGCCTTAATGGTAATGCCACGCTCACGTTCCAGGTCCATACTATCGAGAAATTGCGCGTTGGTGCCGGTATGGATGACCCCGGTCAGCTCAAGCATACGGTCGGCCAGTGTTGATTTGCCATGGTCAATGTGGGCGATGATACAGAAATTCCGAACATTTGTCATACAATTGAATGTTATCACGGAGGTGTATTCCAAAACAAGGAAAACGCAGGCCGGGCGCCGGCTATGTATGGCGGGGAGTTGCCATATCTGTTCCTGAAGGCGGTGGCGTTATCTGACGCTGCCAGTGACTGAGGTTATCCTGAAAATCAAGGGTAACCAGTCGACAAGTTTCAAAGCTGCTGTCTGCCAGATAGCTTCTGGTGACAGTCTCTAAATTCGTTTGTTGCGGAAAACGGTGTTGGCGAGCAGCAAGATTACGAGGCCGACAGTAAACATAAGGGCCAGGAAGACCACCTGCAGCCCGCCCACGAAGCTGCAGGCGCTGGGCAGCACAAACAGGCTGAGCAGGACCATCACCAAACTAAAGATGGTGATGAAGAGTCCTCCCACGTGTAAGACGTGTTGTCGGCTGGGATTCTGCGCAACCATGTTTCACCTCCTTTTTGCCGGTCTCAGAAACTAAGTCTACGGCGTTCCGGTGGCTTCACTTCTTCTTTCCAGGGAGGAATAAGATAGGTCATTACCGCCAGGATTACGAACGGCAGTGCCAGTACCGTAGCGGCCACAACTATCCCTTCCGACCCCATGAGCGGTGGTTCGCCAGTCTAACATGAAAACTGGACTCGTTTTTGGGGGTCAGGTCAGCAGTGCCCAGAGATCTGTTTACTGCCATTCTGGAGCGGATAAGCCGATTACGCATGGCTCCTGGCTAGCACACTGATGACACGCAGGCAGCCAGATGAAAAAGATAGGGGGAGTATTTTCTTTTTCGGGTGGAGAGCTACTTCGGGGTTGCTAAACAGGTGTTTTGGGATGCCGGAGTTGAACTCACGGGATGCTATGTGTTGTCTGGGGGGTTTTGATCAGGTTTGACAATCGGATGCGCTGGGTATACCATCGGTGTCAAGACTAAAGAGGAACGAGGTCAGCTCACTACGAGTTGATATGGGAAATCCCAGATAAAGCAGTTTGAAGCCAAGTATTACCACCCACGCAGTAATCTAGAAGATGCAATAGCACCTTGTGACGAAGCTACAGGAGGATTCAAGCCGGCCTACGGTGACAAAGAATAGCCAGAGTTGCAACGTTTGTTGGCTTGTCAACCCTCTAGGTGAGCACTAGTAAGATACCAATCTGAGGAAAAAGTAGGGACTACTTTGGCTCCGACCTTAGCATTAACCAGGCAGTAGGAAAACGGTCGAGTAGCTATCGGCTTTGCGAATTGCACCAATTGACGAGAGTTTACATCTACGTAAGGCAGTTACTTGGGTGTGACTTCCTCATGGCCGATTATCATACCGCTAACTGCGTCTATTTGGTACTTGAAGCTTCGTGTCTCTGTCTTCAGTACTCCGGCTTTCCGCTTAAGGGTACCCTCGACCTCCCAAAGCTGTTGGTTTACGGAGGAGGTCAGCCAACTCTTTCGGAAGGACACGTCTTTTAGCTTATCGCCGTATCGGGCTTCAAGTTCCCTTCGGACTGCTGCCTCAGCAGAGATGCCATCTGCTATCTTCTTTTCGGCCATTGCCTTCCTCCTGCTTTGCTCAAGCCAAGTATAACACACGGCAAAGTTCTAGACCAGACCTGATGATAAGAACGAAACATGAGATTCTCTTTGCATTTGATTTTTAGCTATGCACGTTGAATCTTGATGCATGGCCTCACCCCTTCATCCCGATAGCATCGGGAAAGAGTTCTTAAGAGAGGGGGCAAAGCCCCCTCTCTTCTTTACACTCCCCTTCCCCGATTAGGGAAGGGGCAGGGGTTAGGTCAGACTCATGCAAGACTGCAAACAGATTCAAATGATACCAAACATGACCAGAAGGACAACCTATCCCCCGAAATGTTTACCCTGAGGCCAAATGCCAGCTAGTCCCCGAAGAAGGTGAGCACCTGCTCGCCCTTTTCCACCTTGTAGCGAGCATAGTTTTTCTTCAGGGCGCAGTCCACGCACAGCCGCGTGGTGACTCCTGCCGTCTCCTCGATGGCCAGGTAGCGGTCGGGATAGGGTATCAGGCAGCCGCACTCATCACACTTGATTTGCCCCAGCGATATGCAACCTCTTCGCATGTAGATTCCTCCAACTTCAATTCTAACTAAGATAACCGGAGCCAGGCCCGGTAGAGATCCTTCCGCGACAGGCCGCTCGCTTCGGCAACCGTGGCGATGGCTTCCCGGGCAGTAGTCCCCGCCCGCCGCAGGCGGCCCAGCTCCTGCTCGATATCCTCAGTCAACCGGGGTCTGCCCTCTTCCCGCTTACCCTCGATAGCCAGGGTAAACTCGCCCCTCGGCGCAACAAAATGAGCCATGGCCTGGCTTACCCGGCCCCGGAAGACCTCTTCGTGAACCTTGGTAAGCTCGCGGCAGACCGCCAGCCTCCGGTCACCGAGTACCAGCCGGATATCCTCCAGGCTGGCCAGCAAACGGTGCGGCGCTTCCAGGACTACAATTGTCCCACGCTCACCGGCCACCGATTTCAGCAGGCGCCGCCGGTCATTGACCTTATGCGGCATAAAGCCAACCGTCAGCACCCGGTCCATGGGCAGCCCGGAGACCACCAGTGCCGTCACCACCACCGAAGCGCCGGGTATGGGCACCACCGGAATACCCCGCCCGATGGCCGCCACAATCAGCTCATAGCCGGGGTCGGACATCCCGGGCGTGCCGGCCTCGGAGACCAAGGCCACGTCCCCTTCCCCAAGATAGCCCAACAGGTACTCCAGCTTGGCCAGCTTGTTGTGCTCGTGGTAGCTGGTCAGCGGCGTTTTAATATCGTACTTGACCAGAAGCCGTTTGGTCTTGCGGGTATCTTCCGCCGCAATCAGCTTGACTTCCCGCAGTATGCGCAAAGCCCGCAGCGTAACATCTTCCAAATTGCCGATAGGTGTGGCGACAACGTATAGAGATGGCATTGATTTTTATCTTTAACCCTAATCATTATAACCTACACACGCTCAGCCGTCTACCGAGGCTTTCGCTGGGGCTTCATCTGCATTTGGTGTCAAAACCCGCATCTTTTCCTTGACTTTGGCCGCCTGCTTTGATATAGTGCTAGTTTAAGAAAGGAAACAAAATGACTCCAAAAATTAAAGAATTACGCCGTTCCTACGGATTTGATGAGGTAGCTATTGTGCCGGGAGATATCACCATCAATCCCGAGCAGACCAATATCGATTTCAAGGTGGGCAATATCACCTTTACTGTCCCCATCCTGGCCGCCGCCATGGATGCGGTAACGGATGTCAACTTTGCCATCCTGATGAGCAAGCTGGGCGGACTTGCTGTCCTCAACCTGGACGGAGTCCAGACCCGCTATGACAATCCACAGGAGATACTGGCGGAGATTGCCCGCACCCCGGCGGACAAGGTCACCGCGCTGCTGCAGAAGGTCTACTCCGAGCCAATCAAAGACAACCTGGTCGGCGAGCGCATCCGGGCCATTAAGAAAGGCGGGGGAACATGCGCCGTTTCGGCGGCGCCGGCCAGTGCCAAGAGGCTGGCCCCGCTGGCCGTTGAGGCCAAGGCTGATATCTTTGTCGTCCAGGCCACTGTAACCACGGCCCGCCATGTTTCGAAGAGCTACCGCGGCCTAATCTTCGCCGAGCTTTGCCAGTCGTTACCCATCCCGGTGGTTGTCGGCAACTGCGTCAGCTACAGCGCCTGTCTGGAACTGATGCGGACGGGCATCGCTGGTATTCTCATCGGAGTAGGGCCTGGCGCCGCCTGCACCAGCCGGGAAGTCCTGGGTATTGGCGTACCCCAGATAACGGCGACCATGGACTGTGCCGCCGCCAGGGACGCCTACCTGAAGGAATCCGGCCGCTATGTCCCCATAATCACCGACGGTGGTTTTCGCAAGGGCGGCGATTTATGTAAAGCCTTTGTGGCTGGCGCCGATGCCGTTATGATAGGCTCCATTTTTGCCCAGACCAGAGAGGCACCGGGGCTGGGCTATCACTGGGGCATGGCCCACCCCCACCCGGCGCTGCCCCGCGGCACCCGCATCAAGGTGGGCACTACCGGCACCCTGCAGCAAATCCTCTTCGGCCCGACCTCGGTCACTGACGGCAGCCAGAACCTGGTGGGCGCTCTGCGCACCGCAATGGGCGTCTGCGGCGTGACTACCATTCCCGAGATGCACCATGTGGAGATGATAGTCGCTCCCGCTATCACTACCGAGGGGAAATCCTGGCAGCTCTCCAGCTGCCGGTAAGAGCGGCTTAGTCCCATCAAAGAAAAAGAAGGGGGCTTTGCCCCCTTCTTAAAAATACTCCCCCCTGGATTCCGGGTTATTCTTCCTCTTCTTCCTCTTCCTCTTCCTCGACTACCTCAGCTTCCGGCCTGATATAAGGCACTACCGGCTCAGCCTTCTTCCGCTTGCGCGCCGGCACGGGGGTCAACATATCAATCATCTGGTGCAGCTCGCCGAGCCGCCTGGCCGCCTCACCCACCTTTGCCTCAACAATAATACCATCCACGCCAACTTCCAGCAGCGCCTGGAGTTCAAGCTGGGTCACGGTAGAGGGTAATGAGACCAGCAGGGGTTTGGTCAACAGTCCGGCCAGGCGTTGAAAGAGCAACAGGCTGTGCCAGCTAAGACCCTCCTTTTTATCAGTCTCCACCAGCACCGCATCTACCGGCAGGTCCTCAATTGCCCTCAGCAAGCCAGCATCAAGCGATGCATCTATTTGAAGGACCTTACCCAGCTCGCTCTTTCCAGCCAGCGCCAGAGACGCGGTCTCCGGAAACACCACAAAGTCGGCGCCGGCTTTGGCCAGCGACTCAATGTCCTCGTCAGCAACATCGCTCAGCCAGCCGCCCCAGGGTATTGCCAGCGCTGCCTCGGCCATCTTTTTAAGCCCGCTTATTCCTGAGCCCGACTTTATACTCAGGATGGCCACGTCCGCCCCAGCTACATAGTCGGCCAGGCCTTCCGTACTAGCTTCAGCAAAGACGACCGCCAGCACCATCTTGGGTCGTGCCGCCGCCGACAACACCGCCTTAAATCCCATCGGCGAGGAAGCCACCTGTGAAACCTGGCTCAGTTTATCGATAAATCGACTCATAATCACACTACCTCACTTCAGATGGATTATAGAGTAATGAGGAGTGAAATTCAATCTGAACTGCCAGCTTATCCTCTGCCACCCTTCTCAATCCAGCCCGACCCACGCATCTGGAGTATTTACTCTTTTTTCTTCTCCTGTTCCATCAGCTTGGTGCGTCTGTTAATCTCACCGGCCTTAGCCAGCAGCCAGATGAAGGTGCCCAGCAGTGCCAGAAAAATACCAACGCCGATAGGCCCCGACCAGAACAGCACTAACCACAGGTTGTCCATTTATCACTCCTTTGCCGCATCGCCTTACACATCGTGGCGATTCGATGGCAAACGAGCAAGAACACGGGCGACAGGTCTGGTAAACACTGCCCTTAAGAAGATGTAGATGAGATAAATCTGCGCGAAATACAAAAAGGGGTCTATTGCAGACCGGAACCGGTGGGCGGCATTGGAGAGAAATGCTAACACCAGAATATGAACCACGCTGACAATCAATGCTGTTACCACCTCTGCCGGTAACTTCTTCCGCCTGAAGCCTGCAAATAAAAGGGCTACCACAAACAACCACAGAAAGGCGAGGCTCTGCAACGCATCGTACAACCAGTCCAGGCCAACGGTTAAACCTTTGAGCATTGAGTTTACGATAGGAACACCGGATGTCCTGGTATCCAGGACTTTATTGAACACACCGGTAAACCTTATGTTCTCTCCTTCGCCGAGCAGATGATTCTGCACATTCGTAGCATAAGACTTCAGATATGCCACCGTGTTGTGCGTCATCATATCAATGTACATCCGGTCCATCATCTGGGTCCATGAAAGCGATATCTCGGGGTGCACAGAGAGATATTCTATAGTAGCATCATTGAATGGCTGCATCTTGAAGACGGTATGATGGGCCTCATCGATCTGTAAATAGCCTTCTTCGCTTTCCAGCACCTTCTGGTATGCTTCCAGAAGCTCAGGATAGCGCGAATTATCATAATAGAACACCTCGGGTTGTAAAGCATGCCAGGCGATACTGAAGAGGTTGCCGTAATTTTGTTTAACCTGTAGCTGACCTGGCACGACGAGATATACGCCGATAAAAACCACCAGCAGGCAGGCATATCCACCGGTCCACCTGAGGAACGGTTTATCTTTGAACGAAAAATCTTGATGCTGCATTTTCCTGCCGACGACCAATACCAGCGGCATCAGGAAAAACAAAACCAAAAACTCTATTCTGATGAAAACCAGTATGATGCCGATGAAGGCGGTTAACAGCCCGAAAACAAACCTTAGATATTTTGTCTCTCTGACCGCAAGAAACAGAACGACCACCCACAAGACCAGGAAAAACCCAGCCAGGGCTTCTCGTAAAATAGAATGCTCGTTCCATAAAACCAGGACACTGGAATAAACGAAGACGGTGACGATGAAAGCGAGTGACAGGTTGACCTTTCTGAAATAAAAGAACACCAGCAATGCCGCCATGATACCGAGAATGTGCTGGGTAATTACGGGGCCAACGATCATATTTCCGCTCAGTTTCTGAAAAAGAAGCAAAAACGCCGAATAAAATGGCCCCGTGATTGAAAAAAACATGCCGAATGATTTGGATAGTTCTTCAGCCTGCGGGAAATATCTCCCCTCGGCATCCGTGGGTACCATGCCGTTACCCAACGCAGGATACACCAGAATCCTGGGAAGAATGAGAATAAATAGCAGAAGACTCAGGCTTATAAGAGTTTTTTTGTCTTTTAACACGGTCAGGTGACTTTCGTGAAGAATACTAACACTTTTGATATTTTTTGTCTAGATGACGTCAAGAGCCTACCAACCCCCATGAATGAACAATTGCCGCCGGACATGATAATATTTAGTCGGCAAGGAGGAGTAATATGGAAAAGCCGACCGAAATAATGGTCAAGCAGACCAGGCTATCGCTCGCTCAGGGAGATATCACCCGGCAGAACACCGACGCCATAGTCAACGCCGCCAACTCCAGCCTCATGGGCGACAGCGGGGTGGACGGCGCCATTCACCGCGCCGGCGGCCCGGCTATCCTTGAGGAGTGCAAGCAGATTGTGGCGCGGCAGGGTCGCCTACCTACCGGCCGGGCGGTAATAACTACCGGCGGCAATCTCAAGGCAAAGTATGTCATCCATACCGTCGGCCCGGTCTGGCACGGGGGAGGCCAGGGTGAGCCGGAGTTACTGGCCAGCGCCTACCGGGAGAGCCTCAAGCTCGCCAGCCAGCGTAACCTGACCAGTGTTTCTTTCCCGTCCATCAGCACCGGCGCCTACGGCTACCCGGTCGCCGATGCCGCCCGGGTGGCGCTGAAGACGGTGCTTACCTTTCTGCAGAACGAAACTACTTCGCTGAAAGAGGTGGTCTTCGTCCTCTACGATGCGAGGACATACGAAACCTACCGGGTAGCGCTCGAGGAGCTGGCTAAGTAAAGCACCGCCAGTAGCCCCTGAGGTTATTCTTAACCTCCGCCACCACGGCCCTGGTCTCTGCCAGCGGGTCCGCTGGCGGCCCTTCGCCGGGCTCCTGCGGAACAAGCTCAAACCCGGCCAGCCCCGAAATTAACGCCAGCCAGGCGTAGGGCAACACGTCATTGTTATACCCGGAGGCAATCAGGTCGACCTCCTTGCCGCCGCAGCTCTCGGCCATCTTACGCACCCGCTCGCCAATCATCTGGAACCCCCTCACCGGCAGTCCCAGACCAGTCAGGCCATCGTCAAAATGCGGGTCGGAGCCGCCATTGCGCACGATAATCTGCGGCTTGAACTCCGCGGCCAGCGGCTCGACGATTTCATCGAAGACCAGCTTATAGGAGTCATACCCGGCCCCCACCGGCAGCGGCACATTGACCTTGAAGCCTTTGCCCTCGCCGGAGCCTATCTCCGAGGCAAACCCGGTCCCCGGATAGAGGGTATATGGGTTCTGGTGCAAATCGATAAACAGTACCTTGGGATTAGAGTAGAAGTACTCGCTGGTGCCATTACCAGCATGGGCATCGGTATCCAGAATCATTACCCTATCCAGCTCGTATTCTTCCAGCAGATACGTCCCGGCGAAGGCGACGTCATTGTAAAGGCAGAAGCCCTCCCCGTAGTTACGCTTGGCATGGTGCAGTCCCCCGCCGATTGAGACTGCCTTCTGGTACTTTCCCGACTGTACCAGGTCGCAGGCCAGCTTTGCCTGCCCGATAATCAGCCGCGCCGCCTCCTCCAGCTTGCCCGTCTTACCCGCCGGCCGGTTGTCCGCCGAGTGGTACTGGTAGAACCTACCGCCATACCCCAGGCCCAGATTGGTGGCCCGGAAGTAGTCGCGGGTAAACTCAATATAGTCCCAATCGCAAATCTTCAATAAGTCCTCGTCGCTGGCCCACCCAGCTTCAAAAACCCGGTAGTTATCATCTTCCTGCAGGTTCTGCCTTAAGAAGGCCATGAAGTCCTTGAATCTATCCCCGCGGAACGGATGACCGGGGCCAAAGTCATACTCCTGCAGCTCGTCGCGGTACAGTATCGCTATCGCCATCGCAATCCTCCTCCCATAAATATGGGACAAGGTCTAAATCTAATTTGTCGCCAACGCCTACGGTTAGTATAATACAAATCAAGAGGTTGAGGTAGACTGACTGTGTCCGCATTTGCCGGCCTGGGCCGGTGGCTGATTATCGGCGGGGCAATACTGATAGAATCATGACTATATTAACCAGCGGGACAAAAGCGAGGAGCAGATACCACCCTGAACGGTTCAAATCGTGTAGTCGTCTAATTCCAACGACTATTACCAAATATATTTGAAAGAGAAACCAAGGTACTGCAATTATCCCAAATATTAGGAAGGCTTGAAAGAGTAGGCTCATTACCACAGTTATGAAAAGCGGA
>JAUYDJ010000151.1 GCA_030690025.1 Chloroflexota bacterium
GAGATGACCCGCCGGCGCGCCGCCTTAGTCCGCCAGGACACCCTCGCCAGCATCGCCCGGACTATCCGGCTGGGTGAGTACCTTTGCCTGGGGAAAGGAGAAAGGGCCAGCGGCGGGCAGCAGAAACCGGCCAACCTGGCCCGCACCCTGGAAGCCGTGATAGCCGCCATCTTTCTCGACCAGGGCATTACCGTGACCAGGGACGTTACCCTGAAGCTATTTGATGAAGAGTTGCAGGCTGTAGCCAGCCACGGCGCCGAGGTCGACTACAAATCACAGCTCCAGGAGTTTATCCAGGCCCGCGGCCAGCCCAAACCCATCTACCAGGTGGTAGCCGCCACCGGGCCCGACCACGAGAAGCAGTTCACGATTGAGGTAAAAATAGGCGATGCCGTGCTGGGCACGGGGAGCGGCAAGAGCAAAAAGCTCGCCGAGGCTGAAGCCGCCCACGCCGCGCTGCAGCGCCTGCAAAGCGACTTTACACATTAGTCCCGCTTTGCTAAACTTTAGCTGGTAGCGCCTGTCGGGAAGTATCAAAAAGAGAGGTGTACTGCAATGGGAAGTCGAGATTTCCGTAAGCGAGAGGCCAAGAAACCCAAGAAAAACCCCAAGAAAATAACCGAGACGGCGGCCACCATCTTACCGCCGCCGGTGGTAGTGGAAGTAATCAAGAAGGGGAAGAAGGAAAAGCCGGAGGAAGAGTAACCCGCTTCCGGATAATTGAACGCCCCGGCTGGATACTTCCCAGCCTTTGTCCTCGCTGAGATTCATCCTGAGGTAACGCGATGAACGAGCTGACCTCGCTAAAGGCGCTTGTGCACGGCCACGTTCAAGGGGTCTTCTTCCGCGGTTTCGTCGCCGGGTGGGCGGAAAAGCTGGGTCTGACCGGTTACGTGCGTAACCTGCCCAACGGTACCGTAGAAGTCCTGGCGGAGGGAGACAGGGCCAGGCTGGAAGAGTTGGTCAAGCACCTTAAAGAAGGGCCGCCGGCCGCCAAGGTTGACAGGGTAGCAACGGGATGGTCGGCATACACGGGAAACTACCGCGGCTTCCAGGTGAGGTAATTTCAGGCTTCAGTCTGTTTGAACCCGTAGTAGCTATCGTTGCTGAGGAGACGGGACAAAAATACGGCTGAGGTCCGGTAGGTATCCGGGCCGCGCCGTTCGGTCAGCTGCCTCCCTATCTCCTCCAGGGTAAGGGGTTGATTGCCATTCGCCAGCACCAGGCGGAATATGCTCTCCAGCATTGGTAATTCCGCCGAAATGTAGTCGGGCCTATCGGCACAGCAGTCTTTGATAGTCGCCAGGAGGTCCTCCGCCTCAGGTTCTCCCTTTAGCTGCTTACGGCACTTAGGGCACACGCGCTCCTTAACCAGAGCCAGAAACGAGCGGTTATTCCGCTCATACCAGTCCATGTCAATCGACCAGCGTACCTGCGGACAACCCTCGGCGGCGGCGTTATCCGCGTTGTCGGTGTTGTTTGCCTTGTTTACCTTCTTAGCTCTACTCTTAGCCATAGGTTAACTCTCCAGTGCCACTCTGGCCAACTTTATCAGGTCGAGATAATCAGCCCGAAGTCCCAGCATTTCAGCAGCCTCCATATCCACTTCATAAGGCTCGCCCACCAGTATTTTACCACACTCGTCAACTTCGCCCTCCACCGGGCTGTCGTCATGGCCGATAAACTTCTGTCTCGCCTCGATAATACCCAGGTCAAAGGGCAACGTAAAATAGAGGTCGGCTATCACCTTTTCAATCCCCAGGGTGTAGAGCGCTCCCCAGGGCTTTTCGCCGCCGGCGTACTTGCTGACCGGTAACGCCGAGAGGAGATTCACGATGCTGAGGTTTGCCTGGCCGTTAATGACCTTTAACGGCGCCACGCTTATGAGGTAATCGCTGGACAGAATGACATTGGGCACCCAGAAAGTGGGCACGGCCAGTGGCTTGGGTAACGGGTTGTCCACCTCCACCCAGATGCAGTCCTTGACATCCGGCATCAATACCCGGGGGAAGTTGTAGCCCAGCGCCTCGTATATCGGGCGCACCGGGGCGCCGCTCGGCGTACCCTCCAAAATCAGGATATCGGCGTCACTGACCTCCCGTATTCCCTCGATTATCGAGGTTAACATCTCCGGGCTGGTGGTCACCGGATAAGGCGCCGGATAGTTGGCGGTCGGCTTTATCAGCACGCGCTGCGCCCGTGATATGGCCGGGGGCGCTTTGAAAACAAACTCTGAAGCTTCAAATATCAAGCGGTCAACACTCCTTACTCCAGTCTAATAGCATTACCTGTACCACGTCCCCTTTCTCCACCCGTGGCCTGTCCTCGGGCACAATCACCAGCCCGTTGGCGGCGGTCATGGAGGTCAAAATCCCCGAGCCCTGCGCGCCCGTCAGCCGGGCAAAATACCTGCCGTTATGCTTTTCTAGAATAGCCCGGGCATAGAAGCGCCGCGCGCCTTCGTTGATGACGGTCTCTTCCAGCACCGCTTCGATAGCGGGCCGGGACAAGTCTGATTTACCCATCATCTTGAGCAGCGCCGGACGGGCAAACAGCTCAAAGGTAACCATCACGCTGACCGGATTGCCCGGTAGACCGATGTGAAGGATGTCTTTCTTTGCCCCCTTAATCCGACCGACGGCGAGCGGCTTGCCCGGCTTCATCCGCACGCTCCAGAAGACCATCTCGCCTTCCCTGGCCAGGACCTCTTTCACTATGTCGTAATCGCCCATCGACACGCCGCCGGTAGTAACAACCATATCCGCATCCAGCCCGCGCCGCAGGCTGGCTACCAATGAGCCTTCATTATCCTTCGCCACGCCCAGAATCTTGGGGATACCGCCAGCATAACGCACCTGGGCGGCCACGCTATAGGTATTGCTGTCGTATATCTTGCCGGCGGTTAGAGGCTGGCCAACATCCACCAGCTCTTCACCGGTAATTAAAATAGCCACCGTGGGACGGCGGACGACCTTTACCTGGGCGCATCCTACCGAAGCTAAAACACCGACCTCCGGCGGCCGGATGATAGTGCCCTGCTTGAGCAGCAGTGACCCGCGGGAGATGCTCTCGCC
>JAUYDJ010000152.1 GCA_030690025.1 Chloroflexota bacterium
TAAAGGTGTACGACAAGCGTCCGGAGGCCAGCCAGAAATACGCCGAAGCGATGGAGGCAAGGTTAAAGCTGAAGGTGCGGGCGGTGGCAACCATCGAGGCAGCGGCCGACGCTGATATCGTCGTCGCGGTCACTCCGGCCACCACGCCGATTATCCAGAAACAGCATATACGGCCGGGGACCCATATCAATGCCATCGGCGCGGACGCCAAGGGTAAGGAAGAACTGGAGCCTGAAATCTTGAAAACCGCCAAAATTATCGTCGATAATATCGAGCAGGCGGCCCACTCCGGGGAAATCAACGTCCCGATATTACAGGGAGTGATAACGGTAGATGATATCTATGCCACGCTGGGAGAAGTGGTAACGCACCGGAAGAAAGGGCGGGAAAACAACGACGAAATCACTGTTTTCGATTCCACCGGGCTGGCCATACTGGATATAGGCTGTGCCAGACTCGTCTACAACAAGGCCCGGGAAAAAGGGCTTCCCGGCTTCCGGCTGCAAAGTTGTGCCTGAGAGCTGACCTCAGCATGCCATTACGGGCGTTCCTACAAATCCCCGCTTGTTGAAGTCATCAAAATTTCTCCATCATTAATCTTCGTTTTCTGCCGCCTCCGGCACTTGCGCAGCTATTGACAAATCATGCGTGATGGGACTAATATTAACTCACAGCATTGCAGTGGGGCTAAGATAGACCTTACCTGGACCGGGAGGTGACAGGAATAAGAGCGCCGAAAACGGCTGTTATACAGCGGTTTACGGGGCTTTTTATTTTTTGTCGCCTCATTTCATTTTCCAGGGATGGATATCAAAGCCACGCTGCTTGATGCAGCATAGCGGCTAAAACGCTAAAAGGAGAAGGAAGAATGGTCAACAGGAATGTTGGTCCTGAGAAGCGGGGAGAAACACCTAAGATACTAACCAAACCACTTCCTCAAATCCTCGACGAAATGGAGGGCAACATCAAGGCCGCCGCGGAAGCGGCGCAACGGGCTGAGGCAGCCGCCAGACAGGCCAACCAAGCTGCCCTGGCCGCCACCAAGGCGTCGGGGGAAGCAGAGAAGAGGGCTATCGAGGCCCGTGAAGCTGGCGAAAAGGCAGCCGAGACGGCCACCCGGGCGGCGGCGGAAGCCGCGGCTAAGGCTGAACAGACTGCCAAAGGCGCCAGGGAAGCTGCTGAGGAAGCGGGACGAAAAGCTGAGCAGGCTGACCGCGGCGCTAAGGCAGCGGTCGAGGCTTTCAAGAAGGCGGCTGATGAAGCCGCCAAACGAGCCGAGGAGGCCAGCGCCCGAGCCACGCAGGCGGCTGAAGCTGCGGTGAAAGCGTCTGAAGAAGCGGCTGCGGAAGCAGCCAGAGAAGCCGAGGCTGCCGTTAAGGCAGCCAGAGCCGCGGCTGAAGAAGCCATAACCAGAGCCGAGGAAGTAGACCAGTCCGCCCGGGCTGCGGCGGCGGCGGCGGCTAAGACCGCTGAAGAGGCTGCGGCCAGTGCGGTAGCGGCGGCGGCGGAGGCTACGGCCAAGGCTGAGGAAGCTATCCGCGGTGCCAGGGAAGCAGCGGAGGCATTTAAGAAGGCAGCGGCCGAAGCCGCACGAAAAGCGGAACTGGCTGCCGCACGGGCGACCGAGGCGGCGGAAGCGGCCACGAAAGCCTCTAAGGAGGCGGCCACAGAAGCGGCACGGGCCGCCGAGGAGGCATCTCGACAGGCTCGGGAGGCTGCGGAAGCGGCCATGGCCGTGTCGGAAGAAGCTGCCGCACGTGCCGAGGAGGCAGGCGCTTTAGCGCGAGAAGCCGCTGAGGCGGCGACGAAAACGGCGGAAGAGGCGGCTCGCAGATCTGAAGCGGCAGCTGCCAAGGCTGAGAAAATGGGGCGGGATGCTAAGGCGGCGGCTGAAGAAGCTTCACGGCGGGCTGAGGAAGTTGACCGGGCTGCTAAAGAGGCGTCCGCGGCAGCGACCAGAGCCGCTGAGGAGGCTGGTGCTTTAGCGCGGGAGGCCGCGGAAGCAGCGACTCAATCGGCTGAGGAAGCGGCTCGTAGAGCCGAAGAAGCAGCCTTAAAAGCTGAGGAAACGGCCCGGGGTGCTCGATATGCAGCTGAAGAAGCCTCGAGAAAGGCTGAAGAAGTAGAACTCGCTGCCCGGGAAACAGCGGCAGCAGCGGCCAAAGCTGCTGAAGAAGCAGCCGCCAGAGCGGAAGAAAGGGCTATGTACGCTCAGGAGGCCGTTGAGGAAGCTGTTGAAGCGGCAAATGCCGCGGGCAAGCGGGCTGATGAATCTGCCAAGGCTGCTAAGGCAGCTACTGCTAAAGTGACCAAGACCCCGGCGGCGGAGACAGCTGCCGAAGCGGAACAGATAGGTAGAGTAGCCAAGAGAGCAGCTTCAGTGGCTTTCCATGCGGCTGAGGATACCCGCGTGAAAGCTGAAGCGGCATCTATTGCCGGTGATGAAGCCGGCAGTGCCGCATCCAGAATATCCGGGACTGCGGCTGACCGGGTTGCCGAAGCCGGTAGAGAAGCCAAGGAAGCGGCGGCCACCGGTTTTGATGTGGCCGATAAGACATTAAAGAAAGCTGAGCAGGCTGATGTGGCTGGAGACGAAGCCATTGAAGCGGCCACGCATGCCCTGCACCAGCTAGTCAGTAAAGCGGAACAACTGGCCAGAGCGGCCAGGGAAGCCGCGGAGGAATTTAAGAAGGCGGCTGATGAAGCGGCCCGAAGGGCGGAAGAAGCCAGCGCCAGGGCTACCGAGGCGGCGGAAACCGCTGCTGAAGGAGCGGCGCGAAAGGCGGAAGAAGCCAGTGCCAGGGCCACCGCAGCCGCGGAAGCCGCAATGAAGGCGGCTGAGGCGGCTGCAGAGGAAGCAGCGCGCCGGGCTGAGGAAGCCGGTGCCAGGGCTACCAAGGCTGCGGAAGCTGCCATAAAGGCGTCCCAGGAGACGGCTGAGGCGGCGGCTAAGCGGGCTGAAGAAGCCGGTGCCAGGGCTATCGCGGCTGCCGAAGCGGCGGCCCGGAAGGCCGAGGAGGCTGACAAAGGCGCTAAGCGAGCTGTGGAAGCCTCTCGTAAAGCTTCTGAAGAAGCGGTGAAAAAGGCTGAGGCGGCTGGTGCCAAAGCTAGCGAGCAAGCCGCGGAAGCGGTCAAGGTCTCCAAAGAAGCGGCAGCGCAAGCCGCGCGTGAGGCTGATGCTGCGGTGAGGGCAGCCCGGGAGGCGGCGGATGCCGCCAGGCGAGCTTCGGAGGAAGCGCAGGCGCGGGCAGCCGAGGCCGGCGCGTTAGCCCGGGAAGCAGCCGGAATCGCCAACGCCGCCCGAGAAGCGGCGGCCGCTGCTATGAAGGCCGCCGAGGAAGCATCGGCGCTGGCCGGTGGGGCACTGCCCAGGGACCTGGTCAGGAGAATTATTTCCTCATGGGAGTTCCTGGCCTTCCTGCTGCTCTTTATGCTGGCGTCGGTGACGGCGGCAGTAGCTATCGCCCTGGGCTTATCGCTGCTGGGTAAATAGTTGACCGGGAAATAATCTGAATAACAGGGCCACGGTGCTAAGTACCGTGGCCCTGTTGGTTTAGGGGCTTATTCGAGGCTAGAAGGAGGGGAAGGTGCCTACGATGAATGGAGGCATAGTCAAAAGCCCGGATACACAGCGGGAAAACCGGGTTCCGCCCGGGCAGCGGGCCATTGAACGCTGGCCTGTCCTTCACTATGGCGCGGTCCCCCGCGTTGATACGGCCGGGTGGTCATTCACCATCTCCGGCCTGGTCGCCAAAGAACGAAAGCTAAGCTACCAGGAATTCATGGCGCTGCCGCGGGTCAAGGTGTTCGCGGATATCCACTGTGTTACCGGCTGGTCCCGTCTTAACAATCTCTGGGAGGGGATAAGCACGGCCGCAATTCGGGAGCTGGCCAGTGTGCTCCCCGGGGCCAAATACGTCATCGTCCACGGTGTCGGCGGTTTTACCACCAACCTGTCTCTCAGTGATTTCTTTGAGTCGGATGTCCTTTTCGGCCTCAAGCATGACGGCGAGTCGATTTCGCCGGAGCACGGCGCTCCGGTGCGGCTGGTGGTGCCCCGTCTCTATTTCTGGAAGAGCGCCAAGTGGGTGGTCGGCATTGAGTTTACGGAGAAGGACAAACCCGGCTTCTGGGAATCGCACGGCTATCATAATCACGGCGACCCCTGGCTGGAAGAGCGCTATGGCTAGGCTTTCGGCCGCACTTTGCCTCGCGCCAGCGAGGCAAATATGCCGCCGAAGCTGAGGACGGTGTAAATAAGGAAGGCCGGCTTAAGGCTTCCTAAAAAGACGCCGTAATACGCCGGGGTAATCTCCACCCGGCCAATGTAGATGGCGAATATCAGCATGGTGATGCCCATGCTGACCATAAAACCAAGCTGCCGCATGGTGGACAGGGTGGCCGAGGCCAGGCCGTAAAACTTCTTCTGCACCGAGCTCATGATGGCATTGGTATTGGGCGAGGAAAACAGGGCAAAGCCAAAGCCGATGATAATTAGACTGGCCATGATGTACCAGATGGGGGTATTCTGTCCCAGGAAAACTAACATCGCCAACCCGATGGTGCCCAGCGCCATTCCCGTGGAGGAGATTATCCGCGGTTCAATGCGGTCGGAAAGCCGGCCCGCTATCGGTGAAAAGAGCGCCTGCACGGCCGGCATGGACAGCAGAACGAAGCCGGCCACCTGAGGGCTGAAGCCCTTGATATTTTGCAGGTAGAGGCTCATCAGGAAAGTGACGGCAAAGGTGGCGCCGTAGTTGATGAGCGCCGCCAGGTTAGAGAAAGCAAAGACCGGGCTATGCCGGAACAGGTCCATGTGGATGACTGGGTTGGCCTGCCTGCCTTCCCACCAGATGAATATTGCAACCCCCAGGAGGCCGAGGATGACTGTCCATATGCCGGCGGGGGTTGGTAGTAGTGAAAAACCATACATAATCGCGATGATGGCGATACCATAGATGAGGGAACCGGACAGGTCGAACTTTTCGCCTTTGGCCTCGCCCCATTCTCCCTTGAGCTTCCACCAGGTGATGACCATGATGGTTAGGCCAATAGGTACGGTGGCCAGGAAAATGCTCCGCCAGCCAAAGTGTCCGGTGAGCAGCCCGCCCAGAAATGGCCCCAGGGAAAGTCCCAGGTAGGTTGCGGCGCTATTGATGCCCAGCACCCGTCCCCTTTCGCCCGGCGGGAATACGGAGGTCAGAATGGCCACTCCCGTGCCAAAGGTCATGGCGGCGCCTATCCCCTGCAGGACACGGAAGCTGATAAGCATAAGGGCTGATGTTGAGACTACCGAAAGAATAGTGGCCGCTGTGTAAACGTAGATTCCGTAGATAAAAATGCGTTTCCGGCCATATATATCGGCGATTCTGCCGAAAGGCACCAGGAATACGGCAGCCGCGAGCACCTGCGCGGTGGGCACCCAGCTCAACAGGATGGCATTCATGTTGAATTCCTGGGCAATAGCGGGCAAGGCAATATTGATGGAGGAGCTCATGAAGGGGGTGATAAAGGCGGCCAGCGTGGCGACAATTAAGGCTGCCCCTTCAATAGGTCTGGTACCGGGTTGTTTTTCCATAGGTGGTATCAGGATGACTATTTGATTCTAGTGCAGATGGGGGGCAAAATCAAGTTGGCTCAGTCTCCAGCAACTCAAAGCCGCTGGCCTTGTCCTTCACCCTGGTGGCTTTCGCGCCGGTGATTTCGTAGAGAATGACCTCGCCCACCAGCCAGGTGCGGGCACCAAAACGCAGGCAGCCGGTCATAGTCTGCCCGGCCCGTCCCAGCGCGGCGTGGATATGCAGCACCGGCTTGCCGCTTTCGTCCGGGGCGAGCACGCCCACGCCGGCGACCTCGTGGGCGCCGTCGATAGGCAGGAGCATTGGTTCGGGTGGTCTTTGTTGCGAGCGGCGCGGCCCGACCACCACCTGGCCATCGCCGATGCCGCCTACCAGGATGACCTGCCCTACCGATACGCCCTGCTCGGCGGCGAAACGCTCCACGCAGCCGGGCAGCATATCGCCGTCTTCCAGTCGCAGCACGAAAACTCGCCCTACTTTCCCTTCAGATGCTTTCATAATGGCCTCCTCATGTTAGAGTGCGCCACGGCTATTTGACCTTGTCCAGTGAGACCATGCAGGTGCTCCAGATGCCTGACACGTCGGGCAGGCCGATGACGATGCCCCACAGGTCGCCTTTGGCGCTGCGGACAAAATGCCACCAGTGGGTAAAGAGCCCCGGTATGCCCTTGGTGCGGAAGACGAGCTCATCCAGCGGCCCAAAGGTCTGCACCGCCAGGCCGGGCCAATCGGCAATGCCGGCCGGCGCTTCGTCAATGTGAACATTGACCTCTTTCCTGGCCCAGTCTATTTCTAACTCGATGTTCCATTCCTCTTTGGTGCCGGGCAGGTGTGCCTTGCCGCGAAAAGTTTCCATTGAAGCCTCCTTTAAGACTGCAGATGACTTGTCCTCTAATTACTGCCAATCAGGGAGATAGGCGGCGAACATATACTTGCCTATTTTCTGGCGGCTCTGCTCTTCAGGGTCAACGCCAGGCTGATATGCCTAATCAATAGTACGATGAACGGAACGGTGAGAATATTATGGACGATGAAGGACAGGTTCTTGGTGATTAGCCCGAATGTCCAGGCTTCTACTATTCTGAACTCAGTGATGCCGAAACCGCTGATAATATAGATTGCTATTACGGCGGTCAGCGACCAGTGGACTACACCCCTGAGCAGCTCAAGTTTTGTCATAAGTGCGCTTGATTATACCCTTTGGACGCTGATGCTGGCAATAGCCTTTGTGGAAAGAAGGAGGCTAATTGCTGCCTCTAGCCGCCGTCGGTCTGGGGAAAAGCGACCTCGTTATAGATATACTCTACCCGCTGCTTGTGTTCCATCTCCTGGCAGGCCAAATCTTCCAGCAGGCTTTTCACCTGGCCGGCGGGATGGGCTCCGGCCAGGCCCAGGTAGAACTCGTGGGAAGCCTTTTCACGCTTGGCGGCCAGCAGGAAGACGTCTTTCAGGTTCATATCCGGGGTGATTTCCGGCTGTTCTAGCTTTTCGGCGATTTTGTAGTCGAGGACGTCGCCCAGGCATAGCGCCCCTTCTTTGAACTCGCCACGCAGGTACTGTTCCAGCTGCGTCTCGTGTCCCTTTTCCTGCCTGATTATCTCAGCAAGAGCGTCTTTAGCGGTCTGGTCTTTTACCCGCCGGCCGAGGTCGGCATACAAATACTGCGACTGGATTTCCTTCTCAATCGCCGTGGTCAAGACATCATCGAGTGTTATCTTCTCTACCATGCGTCCTCCGATTTGTGTTATGCTCAGTCCTCCTGGTAGAACAGGCTATCGTAGAACAGCTCCAGCTTCAGCTTGTGCTTGAGCTCTTCGTGTACGAGCCTTTCACAGAGGTGCTTGGCGTCTTCTCCTCTCATGACGCTCATCATCTGCGAATAGAACTCCACCGACTCCTGCTCACGTTTCATGGCAAAGATAAGCGTCTCCTGCAGGCCGGCACCCGTCAGCGTGTCCGGCCCGGTCAGATACTCGCTAATCTTCAGATTAGGCACCGGCTTCGGGTGCCAGTCCCGTTTAGCCAGCCCCCTCTCTTTCAAAGCCCCGGCCAGCCGCGAGTGTTTCAGCTCTTCCTCAGCCAGCTCTTTCATCAGTGCCCTGGCGGCCGGGTCCTGGGTCTTGTCCTGTGCGGCAATGTATAAAGCCTGGGAAGCAATTTCTTTGTATACGGCCATATCCAGCAGGTCTGCCAGGTCATCAGGCATTAAAACCTCCTTTACTACCACTCAATAATCATTAGCTCCCTGGCTTCAGTGCTCTAGAAAGGTACACCTATAAGCGAGATGGCGAAAATGGCATGCACCACCACCGATGGCCAGAATACCCACCATATATAGCAGTGATACTTGCAGAAGCGCCGGTAGGCGGGATACTTCATCAGTTTGCCCGCTACTTTCATGCCGGGTATGCAGCGGCAGGACAGGAATATGCTTAACACCGTTACCAGATTAACCATACCTAGGATGAATACCACTCTGGTAACGAGCACCGGCTGGAATATACTCATTTGTTCTACCCCGCTTGAGTAAGAATAGCCCAGTTTTTATAGAACAATGTTACAGGCTTTCAGCCGGTAGAGACTATACGTAAAGATACGTAATTGGGGTTATAGAGCTACGTAATTTATCGGCGGGAACAGCCCATCAGACAGGACTATTCTTCCGGCTTGCTGATAAAACAGACCGCGCCGGTGGGGCAGGTCTCACATTCAAGCTGGAGCGTAGTGTGCCCGATGTTGAAGTGACTGGCCAGTTCCTCGGTGACCTTTTTGACGATTTCAGTGCTGAGGCTGACCATCTGGTCGTCAATCACCAGGTGGGCGCTCAGGGCGTGCATATCCGAGGTGATGGTCCAGATATGGACGTCATGCACTTCCCTCACGCCGGGAATCTGGGTGATGGCTCCGATTACTTTGGTGGTATCAATATGCCGGGGGGTTGACTCCAGCAGGATTTCCAGCGATTCCTCGACCACGCGCACCGCCCCCCAGAGGATGATGATGCCGATAAGGACAGCGATGATAGGGTCGACGATGGTGAAGCCGGTAAACATGATGATGAGGCCGCCAATAATGACGCCTATCGAGGACAGGGTATCGCCGGCAATATGCCAGAAGGCAGCGCGTATATTCAGATTGGCATGGCCCACCCGGCTGAGCAGCCACATGCCGGCCAGGTTAGCCAGCAGACCGATGAAAGCCACCCCCAGCATTATCGGTGTCTTGATATCGGGTGGGGAGCTGAACCTCTGGTAGGCTTCGTAGAAGATGGCGACGGAGACCACCACCAGTGCCGTGCCGTTGACCAGGGCGGCCATGATTTCCACGCGGTGATAGCCGTAGGTCTTGCTGGCGGTGGCTGGCCGGCGGGCGATGGTTATGGCGAAGAGGGCCAGCCCCAGGGCCAGCGCGTCAACCAGCATATGGCCGGCGTCGCTCAGTAAGGCCAGGCTGTTGCTCAGGAAGCCGCCGATGACCTCGACGACCATGATGGTGGCGGCGAGGATAAGGTTGATGCGCAGCGATTGGCTGCCCATTAAGGTCAGGCGGTTAGCCTCGCGGTGATGGTCGTGCATCTCTTATTTCACCCGCACAAGTTTTCTTGCTAACTCTATATTATCTAATTTTGGTGATGGTAACAACTGTTTGACTCGGTTCAGTTAAGTCGGGGAAGATAAGAAAAAGAAGGGGGCGAAGCCCCCTTCTTAACACTACTCCCCTTCCCCTGAGTAGGGGAAGGGGACAAAGGGGATAGGGTCGAGCATAAGAGGAAAACGAAATCAGCCACAATTGAACTTGGCCCCTGACTCCGGGACCACCGAGTCTGGTGCTTTGGATAGTCTTTTGGTAGAATAAAGGTGAGTTGCGGGCTATTTACAAAGGAGGGTAATATGACCAGGCAAGTGACTCTCTTGGTTAACGGGACGCCTATCCCGCTCGATTATTTTGCGCAGTCATTCATCGACCATGTGGTGGGGGCGATGCTGGAGGCGCTGGAAGGGACGGGGCAAATACAGACGGTAAACCTGGGCATTAAGCGGGATGCCGTCCAGGTCAACCTGAACGGTGCCGTTGTCCCCATCAACCCCTTCGTCAGCAAAATCATCCGCAACACCACGGCCGGGATGGTCTCCTCGCTGAAGAAAGTGGGCGAAATAGATACACTTGACATAAATATCAAGAGGTAGCTATTTACGGAGATTCATTTCACCGTCGTGAGGAACCGGTCACCAGCGGGTTTTTGCCGGCGGCAGGTAACAACATCGCTTAGCGTCTCGTACCATTCCCGGTTCCGGTTGGCGCGGTCGATAAGAAATTTGCTGAAACTGGTGTTGAAATATAGTGTGTGCTCCTGGCTGCCGTCCCGGTACCAGACGGCGAACGGCACTGGCCCGCCGATGCCAAAGGTGGGGTCGATGTTCGTTTTGAGTTGCTCGCTGAAGCCAAACGCAACCCGTGTAACACTGGCCAGCGGTATTTCCAGTTTGCAGCTCTTGCTCTCCTTCATGTCGCGACCGCGAAACACCAGGTTTTCACCCTCGAGGGAAAGCTCACCGGCATAGCGGTGCGGCGGGCAGCGGGCGGATACATGCGCCTTTATCCAGGCGGGCACGTGGTACCATTCAAAGAGCAACTCCTCGATGTCCGCCTCGGCAATCATCAACACGCCTGACCTTTTGACCATGGTTACTCCTTCTCTAACGGTCTCACACTAATGATAGGACGGAGAACGACGGGTCGGGGAGATAGGTTACTACCAAGTCTTCTGGGTGCTTACCTTAATTGAGGGTGAAGGATTTGCCGATACGGTTCTGTTCATTCATGGGTTGGTATTAATCCGAAGTATGTCATTGCGAGTCCCAACTTGTCGGGACGAAGCAATCGGGACTCGCAATGACGATTTTGATTTGCTTGCCAAACCAACTAAGACTGAGTAAAAGGCCGATACGCGAAGCTTGACGGGTTCGGTTGGGAAGAGGACACAGAGAAGAAACGGCAGATAGCTGTAGGTTAGTCGGGTTTCTTAGGCAGCCAGCCCATTTTCCTTATCCACCACCAGGCCAGCCAGGTAGCCAGGACGGTAGAGCCAATGAGCATGGCCACGTACCAGCCGATATCCTTGGGTTCCATGGCAAAAGCGGAGTTGCCAAAGATGGTGGCAAGGGTGTTGGGGACGAGCACGGCCGTGCCGGCAATGGTCATATAGGTCATGACCATAGCCAGCCGGTTATTGAGCACCTGCAGCTGGTTGTTATAGATACTCTGCAGCACTTCCAGCCCGGAAGCCAGCACCTCGGACATGTGCTCACTTAACCCTATCTGGCGGTTAACATCCTCGGCCAGCACGCCCATCTTGTCCAGCAGCGCCAGGTTATTGGTGATAAGTTCGGCGTCTCCGTAACGGAGGGCGTGCAGCACATCGACAGTTGTCCAGAGCCCGTCCAGGTAGGTAATCAGGGCGTGCTTCATCTGGTGAATCTCGGGGCCCAGTCTATCGCGGGGCGACTTGGGGTCGATCAGGCTTTCACTGAGTATGTCGCCGCGCTCCTCAATCTTACGCAGCTCATCAAAGTTGCGGTCATTATTCTCATCGATGATACGCATGAGGAGCAGCGTTAGCTTGTCTTCAGGCGGGCTATCTCGCGGTATCTTCTTCAGGATGGCGTCAGAATACCGGCGCAGGCGAGCAAACCGGCGGTCGACACTCAGGGGATGAATGGTGAGGATGAAGTTTTTCCTCATCAGCATCAGCAGGGGAGATGCAATCACCTCAAAGCTTTCTACCTGAATGGAAGGGAGCCGCACGCCCATCTCGATGTCCAGGTCCTGGTAAGTAGACGCGTATTCACCAATGAGGGAAGAAACCAGCAGGTGGCTAAAGCCAAACTGGTTGGCTGCGGATGGCGCATCTCTTTCAAAATCTTCCGTCCAGCAGTCTACCCAGGCAACGGCGGCGGAGCTGCATATCTCGGGCAGGCCGCTCAAGGAGTCGGTGTCTTTCTTGCAGATTTCGCCGGAAGAGGTTACGGCGGCATAAAACCAGTGCCGGGGCAAAAGCTCAATGGCGCTGCCGGAGGGTTCAGCCTCTTTGCCCTTGACCGCCAGACGGAATACCTTGTCCGATTTGTTGGTTGTCATCGTTCTAAACTAATTATATAGTAGGCTATATTATAGCACAAAGAGTCGACCGGTAAATCCCAATAAGTGGCGGGTTCTGTCTGCATTTGGTTTTGTTCTTTCGGCTAATTCTTAAATCTTGATGTGTAAGAATGCAACCAGGTGCAAATAATACCAGGCTATGGTTAGAGTGAAAGGGCCAGTAATCAGCGAAATCCTGTACTCTTTAGAGTTTCCAGACGCTGTTGAGCTGCTCAAAATCGAGCAGCCCGCTTTCGCCAAAGCTGGTGACCTCGATGCCCGCCTCGGCGGCGGCGGCGATAGGGTTGAGTCCGCCGAGCAGCACCAGGCCCACCCGGTTCAAGCCGACGGCAATCTGGCAGACCGGCTCGCTGGTGTTGCCCAGGGCATAGATACCGCCGATGCCTGCCTCCTTGAGCGCAGTCATCTTTTCCTCAACGGTAGCCCGGGAAGGCGCCGGTATCTCGCGGAAGTTGGCCAGTATCTTGCCGTTGCCGGTGCGGGCGGCTTCGGTGACAGTGGTCATCCGGGCGCGGATATACTGCTCGGATGGGTCAAGAGAGGTGCCGGCATAGCTGATGATGGCCACAAAGCGCCTTGGCCGGGAATCTTTGATTTCAAGCACGCCGCCGAACCGGGACTCGATAGGCACCCCCGATTTGAGCAGCACGCCGTTAATGACCACGCTGCAAACTGTGGCCAGGCCAACTGTCCCTTCGGGAATGACCACCGAGCCGAGCTTTTCGCCTTCGGAGGCGGTGGCCACCAGCTCACTGACGCAGAGTCCGGCCTTAAATGTCTCCCTCATTGCCGCCAGCGCCCGGGGAAAATCGCTCTTGCTAATGAGTGAAGTATTGATGGGGACCTTACCCGTCCTTTTGACGGGGTCGAAGGTGGTGTTAAACGCCAGGACCTCGAGTTTCTCCAGTATAAAGCCTACCTGCTCGGGGGCCAGCGCCATCTTGAGTTCTTCCAGTCCTTTGGGGGTTATCATCCTGCCATCGCGGCCTAGCGGCTGGGTGTAGCCGCGTTCATCGGTGATTCGGAGGTGGTATCTTACCGCGCGCTCACTGAGGAAAATCCCGTAGCGCTCCAACTCACGGGCAATGGTAATTGAGCCCAGCGGCTCGAAGGACTCGCTCAGGACTTTGAGAATGGAAATAACCTTTCTTTCTGTCTCCGAGCTGGTGCCCTCGACCACGCGAATTTCTTTTGGTTCTTTAATATGCATCGCCGTTATTATATCACCTCCATGTTATAAGATGACAGTTTATCAGATTACTCCTTTTACTCAATCTTAGTTGTCGGTGTCATTGCGAGCGAAGCGAAGCAATCTCGGATGGGTGGAGAATGAGATTGCTTCGTCGCTACGCTCCTCGCAATGACACCCATGATTGAGCAGAACCAGATTACTGCTAACCGTGCCTCTTCCTACATCCCCGGAAAGTAAAGTGGGTGCAGGTCAGCGAGGGGGCAAAGCAACTATTACCCCTTGAATTTATTGGTGATGGGCAGTCTACGGTCACGGCCAAAGGCGCGCGGGGTTATCTTGATGCCGGGCGGAGCTTGGCGGCGCTTGTATTCACTCCGGTCCACCATTTGCGCCATCCGCTCCACGATTTCTTTATTAAACCCCATGGCGATAATTTGCTCGGTGCTCTTGTCCTCTTCAACGTAGGCGGTGAGGATGGGGTCGAGGATTTCAAAGGGGGCCAGGCTTTCCGTAGTCTTTTGCTGGGGTCTCAGCTCGGCTGAGGCCGGCTTGGTCAGAATTGCGGGCGGTATTAAGTCGGCACCGGCCAGTGAGTTCCGGTACCTGACGAGCTGGTAGACCATAGTTTTGGGCACGTCTTTGAGTACGGCAAAGCCGCCGGCTAAATCACCATACAGGGTAGTATAGCCGGTAGCCATTTCGCTTTTATTGCCGGTGGTCAAGACCAGTGAGCCGAACTTGTTGGACAGCGCCATGAGGATGTTGCCGCGGATGCGGGCCTGGATGTTTTCCTCTGCCACGTTAGGTTTGGTGCCGGCAAAGGGTTCGGCCAGCATTTCCAGGTAGGCCTTAAAAGCCGGCTCAATGGGGATGGTCAGCAACTTAATGCCCAGGTTCTCTGCCAGCTGTTTAGCATCAGTGATACTGCCGGGAGAAGAATACCGGGATGGCATACTCACCCCGAGCACATTAGATTTTTCAAGAGCGTCAACCGCAACGGCAGCCACCAGGCTGGAATCAACCCCGCCGGAAAGCCCGATTACCACCCCCTGAAATCCGTTCTTGTGAACATAGTCCCGGGTGCCCAGCACCAGCGCCTCGTAGACCTCACCGGGCAGGCCCGGCACCTGCACCTGTCTGGACGGGAGCTTGTGCTTGGGCGCTGAAGACGGAGTTTCGGAGACGACGATGCTGGTGCCCTGTTCTCCCCGGGACAGTCTTTCTTTACGCCGCCGCGGGTCATGCAGGCGGCTGCGGAAGACCGACTCCAGGTCAAGGTCGGCGACGATGAGGTCTTCCTGGAACTGCTTGCCCAGGGCAAGCAGCTGTCCCCGCTCATCCAGAATAAGGCTGCTGCCATCGAAGACCAGCTCGTCCTGTCCGCCTACCAGGTTATTGTAAACGATGATGGCGATGTTGTCAGTGGCGCGGGTGGCCAGCATTCTTTCCCGGGTGTTGAGACGGCCGGCGTAGTAGGGTGAGGCGCTGATGTTGACGATGACCTCTGCCCCGGAGTAGGCCTGCACCGTGGCCGGGCCGGCCTCGTACCAGATGTCTTCGCAGATGTTGACACCCACGCCGACGCCGTTAATGATGTAGACCGGGTATTCACTGCCCGCCTGAAAGTAGCGGTTCTCATCGAACACGCTGTAGTTGGGCAGGTACATCTTATGGTAGATGCCCGCCAGCTTACCGTCATGGATTATGGCGGCGGCGTTAAAGATGTCCACCTTAGCGTCAACAAAGCCGACGATGATAGTCAGCCCGGCCGAATCGCTGGCTATCCTGTCCAGGGCCTTCAAGTTTTCCGCGATGAACTGCGGCTTGAGCAGGAGGTCTTCCGGCGGATAGCCGCAGACAGCCAGTTCGGGAAAGGTGAGCAGGTCAACACCCAGAGTCCGGGCCTCGTTAACGGCTTCCAGAATCTTGCGAGTATTGCCGGCAAAATCGCCCACGGTGGTATTGATTTGCGCCATGCCAACTCGTAGCCGCCGCATCGTGTCCTCCCCGGGCTAATTCTATAGAATGGGCAGGTATCTCTTCAACTCGTAATCAGTGACCTGGGTGCGGTATTTGTCCCACTCGATTTTCTTGTTCTGGATAAAGGAGTTGAAGGTATGCTCACCGAGCGCTTCGCGCACCAGCTTGCTATGTTCTGTTATCTGGATGGCCTCCTGGAGGCTCGCGGGCAGAACACCTATGCCAAGACTCTTTCTTTTCTCGTCGCTCATCTCATAGACGTTCTCTTCAACGGGTTCGGGCGGCTCCAGTCCTTGCTCAATCCCGGCAAGCCCCGCCGCCAGCAGGACGCTGAAGCAGAGGTAGGGGGTGCAGGCCGGGTCAGGAGAGCGAATTTCAAAGCGCGTGGCGTTTTCAGAGCCGGGCTTATATTCCGGCACCCGGATGAGGTCGGAGCGGTTCCGCCGTGCCCAGGAAAGATAGACCGGGGCTTCATAGCCGGGCACCAGGCGCTTGTAGGAGTTGACCCATTGGCTGGTAACCAGGGTAAACTCCGGGGCATACTTCAGCAGGCCGGCGACGAAACTCTGCGCTATCTTGGAGAGATGGTACCTGCCCTTCTTGTCAAAGAAGGCGTTCCGTTCACCCTTAAACAGCGACTGGTGCACATGCATGCCGCTGCCGTTAATGCCGAAGATAGGCTTGGGCATGAAGGTAGCATGGACCCCGTGCTTCACGGCTATTTCCTTGACCACGATGCGGTAGGTCATCACGTTGTCTGCCATGGTCAGGGCATCACTGTATCTCATATCAATCTCGTGCTGGGAGATGGCCACCTCATGGTGTGATTTATCCACGGCGATACCCATCTGCTCAAGGGTAAGCACGGTGTCCCGCCGCAGGTCAACGGCCGCATCCAGCGGGGTCATATCGAAATAACCAGCCAGGTCAAGAGGCTCGGTGCCGGTTGAGTTTTTGAAGTAGAAGTATTCCAGCTCCGGCCCGACATAGTAAATGTAGCCCAGGTCGGCGGCACGTTTTAAGTTTCTTTTCAACACGAACCGGGGGTCGCCTTCAAACGACTCACCGCCTGGCTTCTGAATATCACAGAACATCCGGGCTACCGACTGCTCCTTGGGACGCCAGGGGATAATGCAGAAGGTGTTAGGGTCGGGCATAGCGACCATGTCGCTCTCATCGATGCGGGCAAAACCTTCGATAGACGAGCCGTCAAACCCTACCCCATCGTCCAGAGCGCCTTCAAGCTCTTCCACCGGGATGGCGAAGCTCTTAAGAAATCCGAGGATATCAGTGAACCATAGCCTGACAAACTTAACATCCTGTTCCTGGGCTACTTTGAGGACATGTTCCCTGGCCTCTTCTCTACTTTTTTTCTCCATCTCTGTTCTCCTTTCGACTATTATTATGGGGCATAAAGCCGGCCGTAGGGCCGCAGCCAGCGCGGGAAGAGCTTGATAAACTTATGCTCCAATATCTTTTCGGAATCATCACTGAAATGTGCGGCAAACTCGCCAACCAGTTTCTCCAGCACCTGCCAGTCTTTGTCTTCCAGCTCGGCAACACCAACTTCTTTACCCAGTTGATGGCTCTCAATGTTGCCTCTCAGGTAGATGACGCCGCCGTGCATGCCGGTGCCGATGAACCTGGCTTTATGCGCCTGTCCGTTCAGACCGAGCAGTACCAGTATACCACCCGCCATGTACTCGCCGACAAAGTCCTGGGCGGTGCCGCCGATGACCAGTGACGGTCTCTTATCACCGTACTCCTTCATATGAATTCCCGCCCGGTAGCCAACGTCTTCCCGGACGAAGATTTTACCGCCGCGGGCGGATAGACCAATTATATCACCTGCGCGGCCGTGCACAACTATCTCGCCATCGTTCATAGTATTGCCGCAGCCGTCCTGGGCGTTGCCGTGGACAATAATTTTTGGCCCATCCATAAACGCGCCGAGGTCATTGCCCGGCGTGCCGTAAATATCAATCTCTATCGGCTTGAGGCCGGTGCCAATATACCTCTGTCCGTAGACGTTGTGCAGCTCAATCTTCCTCGTGCCGCTGTTCGCCAGCTCCCGCAGCTGGGCGTTAAGCTCCCGGTAGTAGAGACCGGCGGCATCTATTTTGACGGTGGTATTATTCTTTATTTTAGTGGTCATTTTAGCTTCCTGCCATTCTCACGCCCAGTATATCCAACTCGGTATCGGTAAGCCCCACGCCTCTCAGGTGGAGGCGGTTGCCGCGCAGGCTCTCGATGGCGTTAACACCCATGCCGCCCAGCATATCTTTAAGCTCATGGCTCCAGGCGCGCAGCAGATTGGCCAGCCGGCGGGCACCGATATCCGGGTTGACCCGCTTGGTCAGGAAAAGGTCGGTGGTGCAGATACCCCAGGCGCACTTGCCGGTGTGGCACTGCTGGCAGACGTGGCAGCCCAGGGCCACCAGTGCCGCCGTCCCGATGTAGACGGCATCCGCGCCAAGGGCGATAGCCTTGGCCACATCGCCGCTGTTTCTTATGCCGCCGGCAACTACCAGTGACGCCCGGTTGCGGATGCCTTCCTGCCTTAGACGGCTGTCCACCGAGGCCAGGGCCAGCTCGATGGGAATGCCCACGTTATCGCGGATAATTTTAGGGGCGGCGCCGGTAGCGCCGCGGATGCCATCGAGGACGATGATATCGGCACCGGCGCGCACCATGCCGCTGGCAATGGCCGCCGAGTTATGGACGGCGGCTATTTTAACCGATATCGGCTTGGTATAGTTGGTCGCTTCCTTGAGCGCGTAAATAAGCTGGGACAGGTCTTCAATGGAATAGATATCATGCTGCGGCGCCGGGGACAGGGCATCCGTCCCCCGCGGAATCATGCGGGTCAGGGAGACCTCCGCGCTGACCTTTTCGCCGGGCAGGTGC
>JAUYDJ010000160.1 GCA_030690025.1 Chloroflexota bacterium
TTACGGTATTATTTGCATTTGGTTGTCATTGCGAGCCCCGACCTGTCGGGATGAAGCAATCCCGATAAATCAAAGTTTGAGATTGCTTCGAGGGCGTCCGCCCTCTCGCAATGACAGATTTAAGATAGCAACAACCAAAACCGAAGAGAACCCAGGTAAACCAAACTTGACAGCAAGGCCCGTCTCGTATAACCTATTGCTATGCGTTTTCCACTTACCAGTGCCCCTTAAATCAGTGGAGGCAAATTAAGCCGCACTCCCTTTTCAGAAGAGCAAAGCTCGGATAAACACAAGGAGGTCCAATGGCAGAGTATTCGGTTATTGGCAAGAGCGTGCTGCGTGTGGATGCGCTGGACAAGGTGACCGGCACTGCCGTTTACTCCACTGACATCAAGCTACCGGGAATGCTCACCGGCAAGATAAAGACCAGCCCCTGCGCCTTTGCCCGCATTCTTTCCGTCAATACTAAAAAAGCCCGCAGCTTGCCCGGCGTCAAGGCCGTTATTACCGCCCATGATGTCAGCCAGTTCCCCTACGGCCCGGTTATCGCCGATGAGCTCCCCCTTGCCGATAGCTACGCCCGCTACGAGGGCGATGCCATTGCCGCTGTAGCCGCCATTGACGAAGAGACTGCCGCCCAAGCCCTCGACCTTATCGAGGTCGAATATGAAGAGCTGACCCCGCTCCTCGACCCATTGAAAGCAATGGCGCCGGATGCCCCGGCCATACACCCGGAAAGGGAAGACGTCAAACAAAACATCGCCTACCATGCCGAGTATGTCCGCGGCGAGGGCGAGGCCGCCTTCAAATACGCCGATGTCATCGTGGAGGACCATTTTACCACCCAGATACAGCACCAGGGCTACCTGGAACCGCAGGCCTGCGTCACCCAGTGGGACGCCTCGGGTAAGCTCACCATCTGGGGTTCCACGCAGGCCCCATTCCGGGTCAGGAGCATGCTGGCCACGGCCATGGGCATCCCCGAGCACCGCATCCGCATGATTCAGCCTTACCTTGGGGGAGGTTTCGGCGGCAAGACCTACCTCCATCCCCACTTCCCCATTTGCGCCTACCTCTCCCGGGCGGCGGGTAGACCGGTGAGACTCGTCTACACCCGTGAAGAGGACTTTATCCAGGCCCGTCCCCGCATGATAGAGATTATTGATGTGCGCATGGGCTTTAAGAAAGACGGCACCATGGTCGCCAAGAGCGTGAACGTAATTGGCGATGGCGGGGCTTACGTGGGCGCCACCCCCAATATCATTACCACCTCCATAATCCGCCCTGACTGTATCTACCGGCTGGCCAATATCAAGGCCGTGGCCAACGTGGTCTATACCAACACCATTCCCAAATCGCCCTTCCGCGGCTACGGCAACCCGGAGATGCTCTTTGCCACCGAATCATTGATAGACATGGCCGCCGAAAAGCTGGGGCTTGACCCTATGGAAGTAAGGCTGAAGAACTGCTCCCAGAAGGGGGATACTACCGTTCACGGCTGGATTTTGAATACCTGCGGCCTGGAGGACTCCATACGGCTGGCGGCGCAGCAAGCCGACTGGAAAAACAAGCGGCAGAAGCCAGCGCCATACCACGGCATCGGCATGGCCTGTCAGGTGCATGTTGCCGGGAACCGGGCGGTAGCCAAAGAGTATGATGGCTCCGCCGCCATTATTAATGTAGACCAGTACGGCAAAGTTAAGCTTATTTCCGGAGAGAGTGAGCTGGGACAGGGTATGCTCACCGTTTTCGCCCAGATGGCCGCCGAGGAGATGGGCATGGATATGGCCGATGTCCAGGTCCTGCCCTACATAGACAGTGATTTCTCGCCCACTGGCCACGGCAGCTCCGCCAGCCGCGTGACCACGCTGGGCGGTAACGCCGTCCGCCTGGCCGCCCGCGATGCCCGCCGGCAGCTGATTGAGCATGCTGCCCAGAAACTGGGCGTCAAGGCGGACGACCTGGAAATCAAGAACAGCAAATTCGTCGCCAAGAGCTCGCAGCAAGAGCTGGCCGCCGTTAAAGACATCGCCCGGGACACGGTGCTCCGGAAGCTGGGCGGCGTCCCCATCATCGGCAAGGGCGAATATGTTGTCCCCGCCAACGTGGTCATGCCGGACCGGACCACCAAGTACGGCAACTACGCCGTCGCCTACGCCTTCAGCGCGCAGGTAGCCGAGGTCGCGGTTGACCCGGAGACGGGTAAGGTAACCGTGCTCAATGTCTGGGTCGGCGAGGACATCGGCAAAGCCCTGAATCCCAAATTGTGCGAAGGACAGATTGAGGGCGGGGTAGTTCAGGGCATGGGTTACGCCCTGAGTGAAAACTATGTCTACGATAAAGAGGGCAAGCTCCTTAACCGCAACTTCACCGACTATAAGATGCCCCTCTTTGCCAACACTCCCGGCGTCCATTCCATCTGGGTAGAGACCAATGAACCGGGCGGCCCCTTTGGCGGCAAAAGCATCGGCGAGCCAGCCATGAACCCCACCGCCGTGGCCATTGCCAATGCCGTTTGCCATGCCACCGGGGTGCGCATTAAAGACCTGCCCATCACACCGGAAAAGCTGCTGGCCGCCTTAAAAGCGAAAAAATAGGAGTGACATTGGGTAACAAATTTACCGAGGCAGAAGCCGCTAAACTGGCTCCAGCCGAAATACGCCGTCTCATCCGAAACGGCGACTGGACCGGGCCGGATGAGATAGCCTGTCTCGGTTACTGGAAGGCCAACCTGGCGGTGGTGCCCGCCGATTGGGCCTATGAGTTCCTGCTCTTCGCCCAGCGCAACCCCCAGCCCTGCTGGGTAAGCGCGGCCACTGACCCGGGCAACCCCTATCCCCGGCAGCTTGCCGCTGACGCCGATGTGCGCACCGATTTGCCCCGCTACCGCGTTTTCCAGGAAGGTAAGCTCATTGATGAGCCAACCGATATCCTCAAGTACTGGCGCGATGACCTGGTCGCCTTTTTCATCGGCGCAGTGGTCAATACCACCTTTGTCTTTCAGAAAGCCAACGTCAAATACCGCTTGATTGGCGGCTACACCTCCAACATCCCCTGCGTTCCCGCCGGGCGGTTCCACTGCAGTATGGCGGTAACCTGCAGCATCTTCAAGAGCAGCTATGATGCGGTGCGCGCCATACAGATTTCGTCACGGTACCCGGATGCGCACGGCGCGCCCGTCCACATCGGCAGCCCATCTGCCATTGGCATTAAAGACCTGGCCCACCCTGACATATCCAACCTGTTAGAGGCTAAGAACCTCCAGCACCCGGAGATGCTCTCCCTGGGTTTTACGGTAGAGACTGGCGAGGTGCCCATGTTCTGGGGCGCCGGCGTTACCCCCCAGCTGGCCGCGGTAGCGGCTAAAGTCCCCTTCATGATTACCCATTATCCCGCCTGCCTGTTTATCAGCGACAAGCTCTGCGAAGAGTTTGCTCTCTTATAGCTAATATTATGTAAATATAGGATAGGAGGAGATATGGCAAAACCCAAAGCTAAGCTGACCGAAGACGAAGTCGGCAAACTAAGTCCCGCCGAGATGCGCGCAGTTATCCGGCGCAAGGAATGGACCGAACCGGATGAGATGGCCTGTCTGGGCTACTGGAAGGCCAACATGGCCATCGTGCCCAAGGACTGGGCCTACGAGTTCCTGCTCTACGCCCAGCGCAATCCCCAGCCCTGCTGGGTGGGCGCGGCCACCGACCCCGGCGACCCCTGCCCCAGACAAATAGCCAGCAAAGATGCCGATATACGCACTGACCTGCCCCGCTACCGCGTCTTCAAGGATGGCAAACTCGTTGATGAGCCAACCGATATCATCAAATACTGGCGTGATGACCTGGTCGCTTTCTTTATCGGCGCCTTCCCCAATACGGCATGGCTCTTCCAGGGTGCCAATGTCCGCTACCGCCTGCTGGGCGCCTACACTTCCACCATACCCCTGGTCCCGGCCGGTCGTTTCCACGGCAACATGGCGGTCTCCGCCAGCATCTTCAAGACCACCCTGGACGTCGTCCGCGCCGTCCAGATTTCGTCCCGCTACCCGGATGGGCACGGCGCGCCGGTACATATTGGCGGGCCGGAAACTATCGGTGTTAAAGACCTCCACCACGCCGATATTATCCCCCTGCTTCCGGTCAAGAACCTGCAGCACCCGGAGATGGCCAACAAGGGCTACGACCTGGAACCGGGTGAAGTCATGATGTGGTGGGGGTGCGGTGTCACGCCGCAGCTGGCGGCCATAGCGGCCAGGGTCCCCTTCATGATTACCCACTGGCCGGCCCATTTGTTCATAAGCGACAAGCGTTGCGAGGAATGGTCCATACTCTAGAATCCAAAAAAGTTAGAAAGGAGAACATAATGGCTAAGGACTTGAACAATTACCTCGCCTTCCTCGAGAAAAACTATCCGGAGCAGGTCTATCATGTCACCAGAGAAGTTAACCCTGAGTTTGAAGCCACCGCCATAATCGCCAAACTGGAAAAGGAGAACCGCTTCCCGGTAGTCATTTTCGACAACGTCAAGGGGTCCAAGATTCCGGTCATCATCAACATGCACGCTAATTTCCAGCGTCTCGCCATGGCCATTGGACTGCCGGCAAACGCCGGCATACAGGACTTCATCGCTGAATACGGTAAGCGGGAAACCAGCCCAATAGACCCGGTGGTCGTTTCCTCGAAGGAAGCCCCGGTTCAGGAAGTAGTCTGGAGCGGTGATGAGGTAGACCTTTATAAACTGCCGCTGCTGAAGTACCACGGGCGGGACGCCGGCCATTATATCACTCTTGGCTACGAAATAATGCAGTACCCTGAATCCGGCAACTACAATGCCGGCATCTACCGCCTCATGCGCCAGACCAAGAACGAAATGGGCATCCAGATTTCCGAGACGGCGCACGGCCACTATATTTTGAAGCAGTACCGCCGGGACAAGAAGGTGCTGCCCTTCGCCGTTACCATCGGCCATCATCCGGCTATTAACCTTGGTTTCCTGAGTTGGGCTCCGGGACAGGTTGACGATTTCAAGATAGCCGGGGGCATACTGGGCGAGCCGCTGCGCCTGGTCAAGTGCAAGACCGTGCCGGTCTTGGTCCCTGCCGATGCTCAGATTGTTCTGGAATGCGAAATACGCCCCGACGAGTTCCGCGAAGAAGCCCCCTTTGGTGAGTACCCGGGCACTTACGGGCCGCAGCGCATCAATCCCGTAGTCCACGTCAAGGCTATCACCATGCGCAAGAATCCCATCTACCAGAGCTGCTTTGTGGGGCACCCGGATAACTTGCTGCTTTCCGGCCTGACCCGCTGCACTCAAATCCTGCGTGCCGCGCGGATGGCCAGCCCCACCGTCACTGCGGTCAACATGCCGCTGTCCGGCCGCTGCCGCTTTACCTGCTACGTGGCCATGGACAAGCTCATCGAAGGCGACCCCAAGAACGTGGCCATGGCAGTTTTCGCCGCCGACCCCTTCCTGAAATATGTCTACGTCGTTGATAAAGACGTAGATGTTTTAAGCGATTACCAGGTTATGCATGCGGTGGCCACCAGGGTACGCGCTGATTACGATACCTTTATGGTCACGCATGCCAGAGGCTCCCCCCTCGACCCGTCATCCTACGCACCTGAAAAAGGCTATCACCTGGTAACCAAGATGGGTATAGACGCCACCCGGAAAGCCAACTATCCTGAGGAAATCGCGGTGCCCGGCACCGATGATATCAAGCTCGAGGACTACCTCGGTAAATCCAAGAGTTAGCCGGAGGAGTTCTACTTTGGAGCATGAGCCGATAAGAGAGGGGGCTAAAAGCCCCCTCTCTAGACTCTCTCCCCTATCTTCCTGCCAAGGGAGTCAGGTTAACCGCTTGACAAGTTACACTGGAGTCTATTATTATAGGCTACTTGTAGTTTTTCCCCGGGTTCACAACATTTTTTTCGAGGAGAGATTCCTGAATCGCTGGATACAGATACTTGGGAGGTGAAGTAGAAGTACAGGATATTATTGCACAACCTGCGGAATAAAACCTTAGGGAGGAAAAATGAAGAGAAAGCTAGTCGTTCTTGGCCTAATCCTGACCTTGATAGTACTACCCCTGGCCGTAGCCTGTGCTCAACCGGCCCCGGCGCCTGCCCCTGCGCCAGCGCCGGCACCCGCTCCGGCTCCGGCACCGAAACCAGCACCGGCACCAGCCCCAGCACCCACCGCAGCCACCAAGTGGATACTTGCTTCTGATGTTGGTACCGGGGCCAATACCATGATGTTCCACCCGTACGGCCAATTTCAGAATCGGGTGCAGCAAGCAACCGGTGGTAAAATTACCTTCGATACCAAGATAGGCATGTTCGGTGCAACTGATATCATATATGCCGTACAGGATGGACGGGCTGACATGGGCTACCAGAGGTTCCCCTTTATCAGCGGCACTTTCCCGCTCTGGGACTTTGCTTCATTCCCGTTTCTCTGGGACACAGTGTTTGAATACGAGAAAGCAATAAATGACCCTCAATTGATTGCCATCCTGGACAAGTCTTTTGATGCCCTGGGGTTGGTCAAACTGGGCGAAGCCTCCTCATCCGCCCAGAACATATTCTCTAACAAGGCCCTGAGGACAATAGATGACCTGAAAGGCCTGAAGATTAGGGCCTCAGGTATGCTTCAGACCTCCACCCTTCAGCTTCTGGGTATGGCCCCCCTCACCATCCCCACCACGGAAATCGCCGATGCCATGCAGCGGGGCACCGTGGATGCCATAGCCACCAGCAGCTCCTTTGGCCTGAGCAACGGCATGGCTGATGTCAGCAAATTCTACAATGTCTGGAAGGTCTCATCCGGTTATAGCGGCGGCATCATTGTGAACAAGAAGAGCTGGAACGCCTTACCGGCTGACCTGCAAAAGATAGTAAAAGATGTTGCCAAAGAGATGCAGTCCCAGACTTTCTACGCCGCCTACGTGGCGGAAAGAGAGTCTGAGGTTGGCATCAAAGCTGCCCGCCTGGGCTTCATTGTCCCCGAGAAGGCCGAGATGGACAAGGCCAAGGCCGCTACCAAGGGCATCTATGATAAGTGGCTCGGTCTGGCTGGCGCTGATGCCAAAGCCATCCTGGACATTCTCTTCAAATATGGCACCGGTGCACCCAAGTAAAGGAAAATAGATGAGGCGACTTTACCGTGTTACCGAAACAGTGCTTCACAAGATAGTCTTTTGGGGCGGCTACCTCTCCAGCTGGCTGGTGCCAATCATGATGGTCCTGGTTTTTACTGAGGTAGTCGCCAGGTATGGCTTTCGCCGGCCTCTCATGGTCGCCGATGAGTTCTCCGCCTACATGCTGGTAACCATAGCTTTTCTCGGGACAGCCATGACTTGGAAAGAAAGGGGACACGTCCGCATTACCGCCCTGGTTGACATCCTGCCAACCAGGGCGGCTGCCTGGTTAAGGCTGATAACCCTGGTAATCGCCCTGGTTATGGCAATCCTGGTAACCAAATCATCCATTGACTACATGGTACGCTCTTTCAGCGTCCATATGCGTTCATCCACCTGGCTTAACGTTCCTTTGCAGGGGCCGCAACTTACCATACTCATTGGCTTTATCCTGCTGTCATTGCTGTTGCTGTTAGAGATAATCCGTAACATAGCCAGCATCCGTTCCGGTCAATTTGAGGAGGCAACCAAATGAACCTGGAACTGGCATCTATCGTTCTTCTTGGCAGCCTCCTCCTGCTTCTGGCCCTAGGAGTGGAAATTGCCGTATCAATGGGGATTGTTGCCACCATTGGCCTGGTCTTTTTTGTGCATAAGTCAATCGGTGAGTTTGCCTACGCCGCCTGGGGGTATATGAACTCCTTCACCCTTACTGCGGTACCCCTTTTTGTCTTCATGGGGGCAGTGTTCTCTAACACCGGCACTATCACCGCCCTCTTTCGCGGCGCGGAGCGGCTCATCGGGTTTCTACCCGGCGGCATTGCCTCTTCCGTACTCGGGGCGAATGCCATCTTCGGGGCGATATGCGGCTCGAGCGTTGCCGCCGCCGCCACCTTTGGCAAGATTGCCTACCCGGAGATGGAAAGGTTAGGCTATGACCCCAGGCTGAGCCTGGGCTCCATCGCGGTTGGCGGCACGCTGAGCGTGCTTATCCCACCCAGTGTTATCATGATATTCTATGGCTCGTGGGAACAGGTCTCGGTAGCCCGTCTCTTCGCTGCCGGCCTGATACCCGGGGTACTGCTGGCGATGCTGCTTATCGCCACCGTAGTCATCATGGTGATGCTTAACCGCAGTCTGGCACCAAGGTCAATGAAGTACACCTGGAAAGACAGGCTAATCGCCCTCAAGGAAATCGGCCCGTTTGCCGTTGTCATCGTCTTAATACTGGGAGTGATTTTTGGCGGTATTATGACGCCGACTGAAGGTGCCTCTATGGGGGCCGCTATCAGCATTATCTTTGCCGCGGCTTACCGCAAAATGACCTTCCAGGCGCTCAAGGCAAGCATGTGGTCGGCCATGAAGATAACGGCCATGATTGCCTATGTCGCCTTCACCGCCAGCGTGCTCGGCATGGTCTTCCAATACCTGGGATTGACTGACGCCTTCTCCGCCTTCATGACGGCATTACCCCTGGGGAAATACGGGATATTCGCCATTATCTGCGTGATGTACCTTATCCTGGGATGCTTCTTTGACAGCTTTTCCATGCTGGTGCTGACACTCCCCTTCATTTCCCCGATTATTCGGTCGCTGGGTTTCGACGCGGTCTGGTTTGGCATTGTCTACGTGGTGCTGGCCGAGATAGGCTTGGTAACTCCACCATTTGGTCTGAACCTGTTTGTCCTGAACAGCGTGGTGCCCCAGCACGGCGTCATGACTATTGCGCGCGGTGCACTTCCCTTCCTGCTGCCGCTGGGTGTCCTCATCGTATTGCTCACCATTTACCCGCAAATCGCACTTTGGTTACCCGGCGTGCTGTACTGAACACGGAATTCCTAGCACAATTCAAATCGCAAGAGAGGGGCTGGTAGCCCCTCTCTTATTTTTCTTGACAATAGCTGCCGTAGTGCTATGATTAGAGAAATGAATTTTTGGAAATGCAGGAATAAAGACTTTCTGAATACCAAGGAGGAAGAATGTAATACACTCAGGGACCACTGATGATAAGTTTCGGGAAAGGAAGAGTAAGAAAAATGAAACTAAAACTCATAATCTCAGGCTTAATTCTAACACTGTTATCTCTAGCGGTAGCCTGCGCCCAACCGGCACCGGCACCCGCACCTACCCCGGCGCCCGCACCCGCACCGGCCCCGTCTCCCGCTCCCGCGCCCGCTCCATCTCCGGCACCCGCGCCTGCCCAGAAAATCACCTGGATATTTGCCGCTAGCTCCGGCGCCGCCCCTAACGTATGGTCAACCCAGCCGTATCCTCTCTTCCAGAAGATGATAGAAAAGGCAACGGGCGGCCGCCTGGTACTGGACACCAAGGTAGACCTGTTTGCCAACACCGAGGCGCTTAACGGCGTGGCCGGCGGAAGGGCTGACATTGGCTTCCAGAGGACCTCCGCCATCAGCGGCACCTTCCCGCTCTGGGACTTTGCCGCGCTGCCTTTCTTCTTTGATAATATCTACGAATACCAGGCTGCGGTTAATGACCCGCGCGCTGTCCAGATTTGGGACAAGACCTTTGGTGACGTGGGCGTAGTTAAAATAGCCGATGCCCCGGACACCGCCCTCGATGCTATTTTTGGCAACAAGGCCATCCGGACCGTGGCTGATTTCAGCGGGCTTAAAATCAGGACCGCTGGCCTGCTGCCAACCCTCACCCTGAAGCTCCTGGGCGCCGCCCCGCTGGCCATGCCCATCCTTGAACTCTCTGAAGCTTTACAGCGCGGCACCGTTGACGCTATCTCCACCGCCCCGGGCTATGGACTGGGCTCGGGCCTGACCGACGTCACCAAGTATCTCAACGTCTGGGCCATCCAGTCAGGCTTTGGCGGCGTTATCGTAGTTAACAAGAAAAGCTGGGATGCTCTGCCGGCTGACCTGCAAAAAGCGGTTAAAGATGTTGGTGCCGAGATAGAGCGACAGATTGTCTTTGCTTCAGCCTCCACCGCCACACTTGCCCGCACTGGCATCCAGGCCGCCAAACTGCAGGTAATCGTGCCCGATAAGGCTGAAGTAGACAAGGCCAGGACTCTGGCCAAACCCGCCATAGATGAGTGGCTAAAGGCGGCCGGCCCTATCGGCCCGACTATCCTGTCAATCGCCGGGCAGTATGCCGGCGGCGCCAAGATTATGCTGGCTAAATAGAGCCACCACTATAGGTTAAACATGAAGCGATTC
>JAUYDJ010000202.1 GCA_030690025.1 Chloroflexota bacterium
CCACCCTCTTGAAAGCGTCGGCGCCACTCAATCACCGTAGGGCGGCTGGTGCTCAGTTCTGCAGCGATGCGGTTGTTAGACGGCCCGGAGGCGCCCATGAGCACAATCTTGGCCCGTCGCACGATGCTTTGGGGGGTTTCCTGGGCGTGAACCCAAGCTTCAAGAATCCGCTGCTGGTCCGGGGTCAACACGATGGGGTCGGCTGGTTTCCACATGCAGACAGCATAAACCAAACCCCCATTATTGTCAAGTTATTAGCGATACACTAGACTAGCGCAGGTACGCGAACAGAGACAGCATTGGGAGCGAGAGGTAGAAAAGCTAAACCAGAAGCTGGGGTCTCTGCAAGCTGGTGACCGGAATCTGGCGGATGCGGAGCGGTTGTGCCTCTCAATCCACGACCGCCTGGTAGGCCTTACAGCGCAGGAAAAGAAGGAATTCCTGCGGCTCGTGGTAGAACGGATCTGGGTGGACAAGAGTAACAACCTGGAAATAGAGGTGATCATTGCGAGCGAAGCGAAGCAATCTCGGGTGGGTGGGGAATGAGATTGCTTCGTCGCTGCGCTCCTCGCAATGACAACCATGATTGAGCAGAACCCTTTGGTGAAACGTTAATATCCCCGCCGCATGTCTACCACGTGGAGCAGTTTCAAGCCGGACAGGTAGCGTCTCAGGTTCTCACATAAAAGCTCGGTGGCCATCTCATTGTAGTTCACCATCTTACCGGCAACGTGAGGACTCAAGACTACGTTGGGGAGTCCCCACAGCCGGCTATCGGCGGGCAGAGGCTCGGTGGCAAAAACATCCAGCCCGGCCCCGGCAATCCAGTGCTCGTCCAGGGCGCGGGTCAGGGCAGCCTCATCGACTATAGGTCCCCGGGCGATGTTGATAAGATAAGCGGTGGGCTTCATGGTGCGAAGCGCCTCTTCACCGATTAGCTTTTCGGTTTCGGGAGTTAGCGGCAGGGTAACGACCACGAAATCGCTCTCGGCGAGCAGCTCGGGCAGGCGGTCTGGTGGCAGGAGCACATCAACATACCTCGCCCGCGCCAGATGCTTGATTTCCATGACCACTACCTTCATGTCAAAGGCTTTAGCTACTTTGGCTACCTTTTTCCCGACATTGCCCAGTCCCAGGATGCCCACTGTTTTGGATTCGAGCAGCGCCGGCGTAAACGACCCCCATTGCTTGGCCTGCTTCAGCTGGAAAGACAATGACGCCTGCTTGGCCAGCACCAGCATCAGGTGGATGGCGAACTCACCCACCGGGGTACCATGGGGGAAATTGATCAATACCACTGAGCTTTGCACAAGAGCCGGGTCGGTAAAACGGTTCATTCCGGCCCGTATGTTCTGAATCCATTTCAGTTTGGGCGCACGGGCAATAATATTCAGGGGAGGCCACTCCCCGTAGATGACCTCGGTCTCGGCCAGCAGGTTGTCAAGCTGCCTGGCAAAGCTGAAATCACCCTTTCGCTCGGCAGCGACCCACTCCGAGACGTCCCGTAGTATTATCTTTGGGCTGGTGGCTCTAATCTGGCGCATGCATTCTTCACTCATGGGATGGGTCATCAACACGTTAATCGATTCCGTGGACACGCGCAGCCCCCTTCTCTTCTCTCGTAGAGAACTAGCGATGACTAAATATATGCGTGCCTGGCAGCTTTGTCAAGATGATGTAAGCGGTAGGGAGAAAGAGGTTAACCTCTTAATTTGCCTGCCAGTCAGCCAATAAGTTATCATAACATCAGACGTTGCCTATCAGGGAAGATACGGAGCCGTGATGAAACATAAGTCGCAAAATTCTGAAGAGCAGATAATAAATACTACCTGCTCGAGCCATTGCGGCGGCACCTGCGTGCTCCGGCTACATGTAAAAGGCGGCGTTATTACCCGTATCGAGACTGATAGCGGCCAGGAACCGCAGCTGCGGGCTTGCCTGCGCGGCCGCGCTTACCGGCAGCGGGTCTACGCCCCGGACCGCTTGCTTTATCCTCTGAAACGGACCGGCGAGCGGGGCGAGGGTAAGTTCGCCCGCATCTCCTGGGATGAGGCGCTCGACACCATTGCCCGCGAAATCATAAGGGTCAGGGACACCTATGGCCCGGCCAGCATGTTACACATTCGCATGGGTGCCGACCTCGCGCACCGCCATACCGCCACCCGAATGGCTCAGGTGCTGGCCCTGGCCGGCGGCTTCACCGAGACGTGGGGCGTGGCCTCTTTCCAGGGAGGAGTGTACGCCGAGACGGCCACTTACGGCACCAACTACGGCTGCAATACCCGTGACGACCTGGTCAACTCCCGGCTCATAATCATGTGGGGCTGGAATCCCACCAGCACCGTTACCGGGGTCAATACAACCTGGTACCTGGCTCAAGCTAAAGAGGCAGGCGCCCGGATTATCGCCGTCGACCCCCGGTTTACCGACTCGGCGGCGGCTTTTGCTCACCAATGGCTGCCCATCCGGCCGGGCACAGACGGCGCCATGCTGCTGGCCATGGCTTACGTGATGCTCAGCGAAAAGCTCCAGGACCAGAAATTTCTGGATACCTATACCGTCGGCTTCGAGCGGTTCCGTGACTATGTTACCGGCACCGACGACGGGGTCGCTAAAACGCCCGCCTGGGCGGAAGCTATAACCGGTGTCCCGGCGGCTGCCATCGTGAATCTGGCAAGGCAATACGCTACTACCAGGCCGGCGGCGCTGATTGCCGGCATTGCGCCTGGCCGCACCGCCTACGGCGAGCAGTACCACCGCATCGCCATCACCTTGGCGGCGATGACGGGCAATATCGGCGTTCACGGCGGTGATGCCGCTGCCCGCGCCTGGGAATCGATTCCACCGTTTGGCGGCTACCCATATAAGCTGCGCCAGGGACATGACGTGAGTAATCCGGTCAACCGGATGGTGCCCGCGCCGCCCCGTGGCGCTCCCCCGTGGTACCGTGCCTCCAAGGTGCACTGTAACGAGATAGCCGACTTCATCGAGAGAGGCAAGGCGGGCGGCTATCTGGCCGACTGCAAGCTGGTGGCGATTACCAACAGCAACTATGTGAATGCCTTTCCCAACATCAACCGTATTGTCCGCGCCTTCAAGTCGAAGAAGGTGGAGTTCATCTTCATCCAGGAGCAGTTCCTGACGGCCACCGCCCGGCTGGCGGATATTGTTCTGCCCACCACCACCTTCCTGGAAAGGAACGATATCGCGGTGGGCGCCGGTCTGGCATTTTACGGCTACGCTCCGAAGGCCATTGAGCCGCCCGGCGAAACCAAATCGCAGGCTGAGATTGCCTCCCTGCTGGCGGCTCGACTGGGTGTCAAACTGACCGAACCAAAAGAAGAAGAGTGGCTGAGAGAGCTGACACGCGACAGTGAAATCCCTGACTACGACCGTTTCCGGAAGCAGGGTATCTACCGTCTCCCGATGTCTGAGCCGCACGTCGCTTTCAAGAAACAGATTGAAGACCCGGCAGCTAATCCCTTTCCTACGCCGTCAGGGAAGATTGAAATATATTCGCAGCAGTGGGCGGATTTGCATAATCCGGAGATTTCGCCAGTCCCCAAATATATTGAGACGTGGGAAAGCCGGAACGACCCCCTTTTCGCCAGGTATCCGCTGCAGCTTATTACCACTCATTTCAAGCGGCGGGCCGGCGCCCAATTCGAGAACATCCCCTGGCTGAGAGAGCTGGAATCTCAGTCGGTGCTGATTAATGCCATTGATGCGCAGGCGAGAGGGATAAATGATGGCGACACGGTGCGCGTTTTTAACGACCGCGGCGAAACGGTCATACGCGCCCGGGTGACGGAACGGATTATGCCCGGCGTGGTTGATATCCCCAACGGTGCCTGGTATCAACCGGACAAAAGGGGGGTGGACCGGGCCGGCTGTGCCAACGTGCTGACCTCGGACCGGCGTTCCCCGGGCGGGGCTTACGCCTATAACACCTGCCTGGTGCAGATGCAGAAGCTATAGAATGTTTTGCATTTGGTTGATGAAGGGTTTCATTTAGAGTTTGACCCATCCCCTGCCCCTTCCCTTCAGGGAAGAGGCGTGTAAAAAAGAGAGGGGACGAAGCCCCCTCTCTAAAATCTCTTCCCGATGCTATCGGGATAAAGGGGATGAGATTGAAACATTTGTGAAACGGGGAGAACTAACCGAAAATGGGACCGCATAGGAGGCGGATATGCAGTTAGGTTTTTACTTTGACCAGACACGGTGCACGGGTTGTTTTACCTGCATCGTGGCCTGTAAGGACTGGAATGACGTGCCGGCTGGCCCGGCCAGCTGGATGCGGGTGCTGACCGTAGAGAAGGGGAAATACCCCGATTTGTTCGTTGCCTTTCTGGCTACGGCCTGCTACCACTGCGCCGCACCGGCCTGTGTTGACGCCTGCCCGGTCAATGCCATTACCAAGCGGGCAGCGGATGGGGTGGTGGTGGTCGACCCGGCGGCGTGTTTGGGCAAAGACAACTGCGAGCTGTGTCTGCAGGCCTGTCCCTATAGCGCCCCCCAATTTGGCGCTGAGGCCAATGCTAAGATGCAGAAATGCAACTTCTGTCTCGACCGCCTGGCCGAGGGGAAAAAGCCGGCCTGTGTTGACGCCTGCCCGATGCGGGCCATGGATGCTGGCCCCATCGAGGAACTCAGAACAAAATACGGCAATATTGCCGAAGCGACCGGTTTTGCCTTCTCCGAGAAGCTCATGCCGGCGGTGGTTTTCAAACCAAGTCAGGATGCCGGGAACCTTGTCCCGTCCAGAACTTTGATAGCGCCGGAATCAGCCCGGCACTAGGAAACCGGCGAATGCGACGATACCGCTGTCTGGAGTCGCCTGGGCTGGACAAGTTTAGCCAGCCAGATACTCATCTCATAGAGGACAATAAGCGGCATTGCCACCAGACTCTGGTTGATGGGGTCAAAGGTGGGGGTGATAAGCGCCGCCAGCACAAAAGCCATTACCATTGCCATTTTCCGCTTGCTGGCCAGCCAGCCCGGGGTGATAACCCCAAGCCGGGCCAGGAAAGTGCTTACCACCGGTAATTCAAAAATGCCTCCGGTCGCCAGTATTACCCTGGTCACCACAGTAATATAGCTGCCAATCCTGATTTGGGGAATGGCAATATTGTCCCCGAAGGTGAGCAAGAAGCGTACTGCGGGAGACATAAGCACAAAGTAGCTGAAGGCTACGCCGCCGGCGAACATCAGGAACACCCACGGTAGCACCAGGAGGACGCACCTTTTTTCTTTCGGAGTGAGGGTCGGCGCCATGAACATGATTACCTGGTAGACCAGGTAGGGCATGGCCAGGGCAATGCCTGCCGCCAGGCACACCTTCATGTAGATGCCGGGCATCTCGGTCATGTCTATATAGATTAGCTTGATGCCGCCGGCGGGCAAGACTAGTGTAGTGTCTCGTATATATCTTGACGTATGATGGATGTTGATGTCATTCCAGCGCAGGCTGGAATCCAGGGGCAAACATGGATTCCGGATCAAGTCCGGAATGACAGAGACTGTAAAGACATTTGTAAGACACTA
>JAUYDJ010000094.1 GCA_030690025.1 Chloroflexota bacterium
GCGCTTCCCATCATTAGACCAGTCCCACCGGGCTCCGCTTCACCCGGGTAAAGTACACTATGGCAATCAGGGATGCAGCCAACGTAAGCAGGGCTATTATCTGGGCCTGCTGGAGCCCCCAGAATACGTTCTGCCCTCGAACAAAGGTAAGGGCAAAGCGCCCCAACGAATAGCTTGAGAGGTAGCTCAGGAACACCAGGCCATCCCTGCTGAACCTGCGGCCGAGCCTCAGGAGAATGAACAGGGTCAAGCCATTCCACAGCATCTCGTACACGGGATACGGTTGGGTGGGCAGGCCGAAGAGTTGGGCCGGGATCATGCTGCCGGGATTAATGTAGATGAAGGCCCAGGGCAGGCTGGTGACGCCGCCATAAGCATCCCCGTTGATGATGCACGCGAACCGGCCGACTATCTGAGCAGTAAGCAAGGCGGGGGTTAAGGCGTCAAGCAGACGGCCCAGTGGCAGATGCTTTGCCGCCGAATAGGTAATGGTGGCAATTCCACCCCCCACCAGCGCACCCCAGATAGCCAGACCACCTCGCCAGAGCGAGAAGGCTTGCAGCGGGTTAGCCGAGTAGTATCCCCACTCGTCTATCACGTGAAACAATCGGGCGCCCACCATGCCACCCAGCACCACCCAGGGCAGCAGGGAGTAGACTTCCGCCGCTGGAATACCGTGCCTCTTAAACTGCCGGGTGGCCACCAGTACCGCCGCCACTACGGCCAGCATTATGATGACGCTGTACCAGCGAATCTCAAGATGTCCAACGTGCAATATGGTCGGGTTAATATCAATGACGATGCCGTTCATTCATTCCTCCGGTCTGTTTTGCATCTATCGACCGATTACGACATAATACCAGCCTGATTCCGTCTACAGAGGCTGCGCTAACCGTTTCTCCGGGGCTCAAGAGGTCAGGGCAACTGGCACTCCACAGTTCGCCCTGAGAACGGACCAGGTATTGTGCGTAATAACTCGGGCTGGACATGGATATCACTTCAGCTCGGGCTCCGATAAGACCCTCCGCTCAGGCCGGCTTGAATTCCAAATCCGCCTGCCAGGGCCATTATCCAGTACCATAGCCTGGCCGTCTGCTCCAGCATATGTTGCCAGCCCTGTGCCAGGGTGATAACGCCGGCATAAACCAGAAGCAGCAGGACGCCAGCGCTAACACCGATTATGATGTGTCTTCTCAAACTCATGGGACTCTCTCCCAAACACACTTCGTCTTTAATCCAACTGCCATTTGAGGCCTCTCTCTTTGACTCCGGCGGTGTCCCTTAATATCAACTCAACATATTTTACTGTTCTCAGATTCAAGGAATCAGCAACTGGAAAAGTCAGAATGCCTTCGCGGTGATGGCCGCCGGGGGGAGCGTCCCAATTGTTGGGGCGATATTCCGTGCCGCTGCTGTCCCGTAGAATAGCGAGGTCTCTCAGGTTATACTGGTCCAGGCTCCCCGAGTGAGTGTCCATAGTCACGCCGAATACTAATAAGCCGTCCTTCAGCCCGCGCCATTCAACATCAATGGTCACCCCACCCCCGCTGCTGGTCTGGACAAGCCCGTTGGTCGGACTTCCGTAAGGAATAGGCAGTGGTGCGGGAGACACGTTGCCCTTTTCTTGAGCAACAAAGCCATTGGAACAGCCAGCACCCAATCCGACCAGCAGAATGAGAAGAACAGGGATGAATGGAGCCAGTTTTCTCAAAATCCTACTATTTCCTTTAGACATGTCTGATTACCCCGTCCTCGATTGCCTAGTTTTTCGTATGAACGAAGCTAACTGTCCGGCTGCTTTTTCCTCGGCAGACTTCCATAACGATATTAGTGCCCACGGGGCAGTCCCTGATGACGCCCAGCAGGGGACTGCCTTTCTCCACGGCGGCGCCGTTGTAGCTGAGAATGACGTCCCCAACCTTGAGCCCTGCCCTATCAGCGAGGCTATTGGAGGCTATTTCGGTAATTAGAGCTCCTGAATCTACTCCCAGGTCATAATAGGCTGATAGCCCCGGTGTGAGCGGCAGATAGGTTATACCCAGGTCTGTCGCTGCTGTATTCTGTTGCGTTGGTTTCCCTGGAGCCGCGCTCTGGGTCTGCCTTGGGACAAAATAGACCCCCAGTGTGAGCGCGAGCACGACAGCGGCAATAGCGACCGTCATGGCGATTTTGCCTATTCGAGTCCCCCTATGAGAATGAGAGCGCATCATAGCTTTGTACCCACTATTAATGATGCCACAGGCTGATGATACGGGTATTACAGATTGGTTAGAAGACGATTAGAGTTTGACCTGGGCGGCAAGTGTTCACTCCTTGAGGACATAGCCCACGCCGCGAACGGTATGAATTAGCCTGGGATGGCCATTGGCCTCCAGCTTTGAGCGCAGGTAGCGAATGTAGACTTCTATAACATTGGACTTGCAGTCAATTTCGTATCCCCACACTCGCTTCTGGATCCGGCTCCTCTTGAGCACCCGGCGCGGGTTCCGCATAAAAAGCTCCAGCAGGTCGAACTCTTGAGCGGTAAGCTCAATGCCATCGTTGCCGTATCTTACTTCTCTGGTAGCTGTATCGAGTGAGAGGTCACCGAACCGAAGGCTCTCTCCTTCCGCTGGTTGACGTCGCCTGAGCAAGGCCCTCACCCTTGCCAGAAGCTCATCGAAGGCGAAGGGCTTGACCAGATAGTCGTCAGCACCGCTGTCGAGGCCGGCCACCCTATCAGCCACACTACTTCTGGCGGTGAGCATAAGAATGGGCACGTCGCTCGCCTGGCGCAGCCGTTTGCTGACCTCTAATCCATCGATTCCCGGCATCATGATATCCAACACGACGAGGTCAGGCTCTCTGTCGCGGGCTTTTCCTAGGGCTTCGGCGCCATCAGCTGCTGTGTCCACAGTATAGCCTTCGTACGCCAAGCCACGCCTGACGAAGCTTACAATTTCAGGGTCATCATCTACGACCATAATGCGCATACACGCCTCTATTTAACGCTTTGTCCGTCCCTATTATTGCCGCTGCCTCGGGCAACGGCATAGATTTCCATCAGGCTGGCTTTCGCCTTCGCCCGGCGCGTCCGATATTCCCCTTCCTTTATAATCCCGGCTTCATAGGAGTCGTCCAGCCGGGCCAATTCCCTCAGCAGCGCGTCCTCCTGACCCGACGCTGGCAAAACAGGTTCCGGCGCCGCCCGGGCGGTAGGTAAGCCGGATAGCGCCTGCCTTTTCTTTAGTTGAGGATAGGCAACTGCAACAACCAGTACCAGCATGGCGACTCCGCCAAGCAGCCAGGGCCAGGGGAAGGATGCCTCTGGAGAGGCTGCGGACGGCTTGACTATTCCGGAAAACGATGCGTCAAGGTCGACGCCTTTGGCCAGGTTGCCTGCGGTGAAGTCCAGGTAATTGGTCCCGTTTATCATCTGCGGAGGTGCCGGAGCCAGAGCCGAACTGGTAACCTTGACCCCCGTGTCCTGGACCAGAAGACGGAAATTGGCGATAGGATAGTCCGTCTTCCGCGATATCGTCACACCCGACCCCTGGTAGGGGATAACGTAGGTGAAGTTGATATCAGTGACTCCGGGTGGGACGGCAGCAGTGGAGACCACCCCGGTGGGAGTCGTCTCGGGAGTAAAACCTTGACCAGGCGACAGCGAGGTCGCTCCTGTAGGAAGGGTGAATCGCAGCGTGGCTCTGGCTGTCTTTCCCTTCGTCCCGATGAAGGTACTGGTACCTACGTTGCTGAACCTCCACACCTCCAGCACCTGGAGCGTGCCCTGGTCCGCGAACACCACGATGTGCCCGTTAGAGACCTGTATACTCGCATCGCTGGTCGTGGAGTCGTATACGTCTAGCTCAACCGTCTGCGTAGGGCTGGCGGACGTCAGGGTGACCGTCTGGGAGGTGTAGTCCGCATCCTGGAAGGTGGCACTAACCGTGTATGTAGTTCCATTGTCAGTAGACAAACCCCCGAACTCGAACTTGCCGGTAGCGTCGACGGTGGCCTTTTGCTGGCTGGCCGTCGCCTTGCCGTTCGAGTAGGCAATTAGGGCAACTTCGACCCCCCCGATAGGAGAGCCACCCGCCGTCTTATTCACCACCTGCCCCGTAATGGAGCCGGCACCCTCAGCGCGGACGGGGCTTGCCCAGCCTATAGCGGCCGCTATCGCCAGAAGGGCTAACGCCAATCCAAGTACTCTACGCAATTTCGACTCCTTTCGCTATCATCCGTGGCAAGCCTTGCATAACGGTGAGCTTTTGGTGGTGAGCGACGTCGCATGAAATATCCCGGAGGCAGTGTATGTGCCTTCCACTACCAGAGCCGAGCCTGGCTTGAAGTCATTTGGTGCCCGCCCCGCATACGCCACCGGCATCTGGTCTCCCTCCCCGGTAAGCGTGAACGTCAATGACCGGGTGGCGTCATCCCAGTTGATTGACCCCGGGACAACGTCCCCACCCACCTTCACCACCTGCCCCGACTCTCCCTTGGCCTGGGCGATGGTTATGTGGTCCGGCATTCCCCCGGGAGCACCAGGCGAGGTGAACGCCTTGACCCCTAAAGTTATGGCCACCACCACGATAACCACGGCAACAACGCCAATTATACGCTTCCGGCTCATCCGCGTCCTCTAGTTGATTCTCCGATGGTTCCTCCGGCGCTCAACGCCGCGCCGCAGTGGAAGCAGAACTGGTCATCGGCGTCGACTTCCGCCGAGCACTTCGGACATTTTGCACTTAAGGCGGCACCGCAACGGAAACAGAAGAGGTCATCAACTTCTAGTTGCGCGCCGCAACCGGGGCAGGGTTTACTGATGGCCTTTCCTCGTCCGCCTTTCTTAATAACGGGCATCTTCGCGGCCGGTGCTTCAACGTCCGGCTCGCCGGTATCCTTGGCGGCACGCAAACTCGAAACCCGGGCTTCGATCTCCTCGTCTATGTTATTGACCGTATCAAGACCGCGCTCGCTTCGCAATTCATCCACTGTCTTGAGCAAAACTAGCGCTTTTTCTTCGTACTTTTGCCTTAGCTCCTGGTAGTCGCTCTGCGATAGATTACCCATATCGTAGTCAGACTCAAGTTCGCTTATGGCGAAGAGCGCGGCATCCTTCTGGGCAAGTAGCTCACTGACTTCGGTGTCCTCCACCAGCCTGGTCCCATTTCTACCGCCAATTCCCCTTAGCAGCGGCCAGGAGACCACGCCGATAGCCGCCAGCACCACAATCGCCGCCCAAAACGTAATCATGCGGAACCCTCTTCCTTAAACCTTTTCAGTTCGGCTTCCAGTCGCCCTCGATATTCTTCCGACTCCGCCACCGACACCGGCTCTACTGAGGTGACTGCCTCACCACCTTCGCCCCTTCTCCCCTTTCGTGCCCAGGCCCTGAGTATGAAGAACAAGCCAGTGCCACCCGCGGCCACGGCGGCGAAGGGCACTACCCAGACGACAAGATTAAAGCCCTTTTTGGGAGGAGAGGAAAGCATCTTCTCACCGTACTGCCTCACAAAGTAGCCAACTATCTGGTCCTTGCTCTGGCCCTGGTTCATCATCTCGGTAATCTTGGCTCTTATCTGATTGGCCGTCTCACAGTCGCACACGTCCACCACCATGGTACAGCCGCACTGGCACATCAACTCTTTCTCAATGTCTTTTGAGGTCAGCGCATAGGCTGCAGTCACCGGCGCTCCGAGAGCCAGCACCGAGACCAGCAGGATCGCCAGCACCCTAAGCTTCATACGCCACCTCCCGTACCGCAACGGTCGCTTCGGCCAGTCTGGCCGCATCTCGCTTCGCCTCCCGCGCGTCGGGCCAGAAGGCAATCATCGTGCCCAGTATCAGCACCACCCCACCGAGCCATATCCAGACCACCATGGGGTTGATGATGAACTTAAACGTAGCCTGCTGCTTCTCCCAACCTGCGAGGATGGTGTATAGGTCGCCGGACAGCGTGGTCCTTACGGAGACTTCACTTACCGGGTTTTCGGACCCCTTCTGGAAGGTCTTGGCCGGGGTGAGCGTGGCCAGCTTGCGCTGGCTGCCATCGTATACATCAAGGGTAGCCGTGACTACCTCTCGGTCCACCGTGGGAAAGCTGTCCAGGCCCCGGTACACCAGTGTGAAGCCCTCTATCTGCGCCGATTGCCCCGGCGACAGGGTGACCTCCTTCTCCACCTGGTATGCCTGTGAGGCGATTATTCCGATGGCCATCATTATTATGCCCAGGTGGACGATATAGCCGCCGTAGCGCGGCTTATTTCCCCACACCAGCTTTCCCAAGGAAGATAGGTAGTCACGCCCTGAGGTGCGGTGCCGGGACCGGACGCCGCGGAATATTTCGAGCAATATGGTGAATAGCACGAATGTGGTCAGTCCAAGACCGAGCAGGACTGGCGGTTCGCGGACGCCGAACACGAATAGCGCCACAACGCCGATGACGGCAATAGCAAAGGGATACAAGAAGTTCCTCACGACGTTGTCACGGGAGGCACGGCGCCAGCCGATAAGCGGACAGATGCCCATGAGCGTGATGAGTCCCAGAAACAAAGGCCCGGTCACGCTGTTGAAGTAGGGAGGGCCGACGGTGATTTTGACTCCCCGCACCGCCTCGGAGATGAGAGGGAATACCGTGCCTAAGAAGACGGCGAAGGCCACACCCACCAGTATCACGTTATTGAACAGGAAGCTGCTCTCCCGCGACAGCAGCGAGTCGAGCTGGTTCTCGCTCCTGAGTTGCGGCAGCCGGTACCATATCAGCACGGCAGAGCCCATGATGGTGACCAACATCAGCCCCACGAACATGGGGCCCAGGTTTGATTCGCCGAAGGAATGCACTGACGACAGGACGCCGCTCCTGGTCAGGAAGGTGCCGAAAATAGACAGCACAAACGTCGTCACTATCAGGACTACGTTCCACACCTTCAGCATGCCGCGGCGCTGCTGTATCATGACCGAGTGCAGGTAAGCCGTGCCCACCAGCCACGGCATGAAGGAGGCACTCTCTACCGGATCCCAGCCCCAGTAACCTCCCCAGCCCAGTTCGTTGTAGGCCCACCACGCCCCGAACAGGTTACCCAGGCCCAAAAACAGCCAGGCAAAAAGCGTCCACCGGCGGGTGCTCTTAATCCACTGGTCACCCAGCTTGCCGGTTATCAGGGCGGCAATGCAGAAGGCAAAGGGTATGGTGAAGCCGACATAGCCCAGATAAAGGGTGGTGGGGTGGAAGAACATGCCGGGGTTGGTCAGCAGGGGGTTGAGGCCGTTGCCGTCGGGCGGCACGCCGGCTAACCTGGTGAACGGCTGACTGCCAAAGTTCAACACCCAGAGGAAGAATGCCTCGACAGCGCCAACTATGAGCAATACGTAGGGCGCCAGGTCCTGGTTGCGTTTTCTGGTCTGGAACACCACGACTGCGCCGAAGATGGCGAGCACCCAGGCCCACAGCAGCAGCGAGCCGGCCTGCCCGGCCCAGAAGGCTAATATGGTGTAAAAGGTGCTGAGTCCGCGCGAACTGTACTGGTAGACGTAGCTAACCTGGAAGTCGCGCGTCAGGAAAGCGTACCACAGCGCTGCCGCGGCGATGGTGGTCAGTCCGCACACCACAAGTATTCCCCGGCGGCCGCTGGTCACCAGATCCGGCAGGCCGCGTCGAGCTCCAATAACGACCGCCAGCGCCGAATATACGGCGAGGAGCAGGGCTATAACCAAGGCAATCTGTCCAATTTCTGTCATGTCAGAGTATCTCCCATCTTTGATTCCCGGCCTAGCCTTTCAGATATACCATGGCTAGGCAGCCGCCCGCGTTTTAGCGCCGCAAACGTGGCAGAAGTAAGCG
>JAUYDJ010000155.1 GCA_030690025.1 Chloroflexota bacterium
GTTACCCGGTATGTCCTGCACCGTCCCCTCATACTATCTGATGAGTTCGGCGGGTACAGCCTGGTTATTATCGCCTTTCTCGGCTTTGCTTATACCTGGAAGGAGAGGGGCCATATACGTATTACTTTTGCTGTCAGCCGACTTCCGGCTGGGGTAGCCAGCTGGCTGAGAATAGCCACCCGTGCCGCTGGGCTGGCCTATGTGCTCCTCGCTACCAGGGTCAGCTATGATTTTATTGGCGATGCCTTCCGCCGTAATATCCGCTCCAACTCATGGCTAATGACGCCGTTGAAGTGGCCGGAAATGGTGATACCGGTGGGTTTTACTCTGCTGGCCCTGGTTATGGTCTTTGATATTATCGTGGGCATCAACCAGGCGAGAAGGGGTGTTCACCTTGAAGAGCTTGAGGAGGAAAAGGCCGAGGAGGGGAGTGTATGAGTCCGGAGTTGATGGCCCTCATCCTTATCGGTGGCCTGGTGGTCTTTCTGGCTCTGGGAGTGGAAATTGCCGTATCCATGGGCATACTGGCCAGCCTGGGTTTCATCCTGTTCTCTCATGATCCCCAGGTACAGATTCCCTGGACCGCCTGGGCAACCCTGAACTCATTTGTCCTTCTGTCCATGCCGCTCTTTATCTTCATGGGGACCATGTTCGCCAACACCGGCGTGGTACGCTCCCTTTTTAATGCCGCCGATAAATGGATTGGTATTCTGCCCGGCGGCCTGGCCTCCTCGGTGGTCGTAGCCAATGCCGTTTTTGGAGCGATGTGCGGTTCCAGTATTGCCGCCGCCGCTACCTTCAGCGCGATTGCCTTCCCGGAGATGGAAAAGAAAGGCTATGACCCCAAGCTGGCCCTGGGTGTTATCTGCGTGGGTGGTACACTGAGCGTCCTCATCCCGCCCAGCCTTATCCTCATCGTCTACGGCGCCTGGGAAGAGCAATCGGTTGCCAAGCTCTTTGCCGCCGCTATGATTCCAGGGATTATACTGGCAACATTGCTGGTCATAACCGTAATGATTATGGCATTAATGAACCGTTCATTGACACCACAGGTGGCCCATTACACCTGGCGAGAAAGGTTTATTGCTATCCGGGATATTCTGCCGTGGGCCGGCGTTATTGCCCTGGTTTTAGGTGTGATTTTCGGCGGCGTCATGACTCCTACCGAGTCATCCGCCCTGGGTGCTTTTCTCAGCCTGGTTATGTCTGCCGCCTACCGCCAGATGAGCTACAAGGCTCTCAAGAATAGTCTCTTTACCACGGTGAAAGTCACGGCCATGATTGGCTTTATCATATTTACTGCGAGGCTCCTGTCTTTTGTCTTCCAGGCTTCGGGGCTTACCCAGTCTTTCGCCCACATTATGAGCGGACTAGCCCTGGGCAAGTATGGTGTTTTCACTGTCATTGTGATACTTTATCTGGTCCTGGGATGTTTTCTCGACACTTTTTCCATGATGCTGCTTACCTTCCCCTTCGTGATGCCGCTGTTGACCAGTCTTGGCTTCAGCCCCATCTGGTGGGGGGTGACCTTTGTGATTCTGGCGGAAATCGGGGTAGTCACACCGCCGTTCGGTCTGAACTTGTTTGCCATACACGGCGTCTTGCCCCGCTACTCGGTGATGACTATTGCCGGGGCGTCCATGCCCTTTTTGATACCGTTGCTGGTTATGATAGCTATTATGGTGGCTTTCCCTGACCTGGCGCTATGGCTGCCGGGTGTGCTCTACGGATGATATTTAGTATGCTTACTTACTATTGGTTTGAGCAAAGGAGGAAGACTTATGCCAATTGATAAAGACAAAGGAATACAGGCAGCTATGGCGCGGATGCTGAACACGGTGGAAAAGAAAGTCAACCCGGCGCATACCGCCCTGGTGGTGGTGGATATGCAGAATGACTTCTTAGCCAAGGGCGGCGCCTTTGACAAAGAGGGCGTTGACCTGAGCATGATGCAGGCCATAACCCCTAAACTGGTGAAGTTTATCGATAGCGCCCGGGCGGCGGGCGTAACCGTTGTCTACATCCAGAGCATCTACTACGCGGAGAACAACTGGTTTCTCTCTGATGTCTGGCTGGAGCACCATATCCGCACCGGCAAGGGCAAGCACTACAAGTACCCCATCTGTGAAAAGGGTGCCTGGGGCGCTGATTTCTACGGGGGCATAAAGCCGCTGCCCGGGGAAATCATCGTCAATAAGCACCGCTACAGCGCCTTCATCGAGACCGACCTTGACCTGGTGCTGCGCAGCCGGGGAATAAGGACGCTGGTGATGACGGGCGTGGCCAGCGATATTTGCGTGGCCATGACGGCTAAAGTCGGCTTCTTCAAGGACTACTACATTGTCTTCCTCAAGGACCTTAGCGCCACCTTGAGCCTGGAAGCGCATAACAACGTGTTAAAGGACATCGATATGTTCTACGGGCAGGTGCTTGATTCCAGCGAGGTGCTGAAGTACTGGCCGAAAAAGTAAGCGACTTCTAAGCAAGAGAATTTGGAGGTTGATATGGAAACCAGGGTCTCCTACTACAGTGATGGCTGTAAGCTGGCTGGCACGCTGTTCGTCCCCGATGGCCTGAAGCCGGGTGAAAAGCGGAGCGGTATTGTCTTCGCCCACGGCTTCACCGGCACCCGGGATACGCTGCTGCTGCCCTTCAGCCGCTTTTTCTGCGAGAAGGGTTACGTCTGCCTGAGCTTTGATTACCGGGGCTTTGGCCAGAGCGAGGGCGCTCGTTTCAGGCTCCTGCCTATGAACGAGGTGGAAGACCTGCGCGCCAGCATCACCTTTCTCCAGCAGCAGGCCAATGTTGATGAGGACAGTATCGGCGTGTTCGGCACCAGTTTCGGCGGCGCCGTATCCGTTTATGGCACCGCGCTGGATGAGCGGGTCAAGTGCCTGGTGGTCAATATCAGCGTGGGCAACGGGGCGAAATGGCTGCGCAGCCTGCGCAGCGGCCGCGAGTGGCGGACGCTGCTCGATGAATTGAAAGAAGACCGGGTGCGGCGGGTAATGACCGGCAAGTCGAAGATGGTGAGCTGGCTCTATGTTATGCCCGACGAAGCCTCTCGCAAAGCCCGGGAAGAAATCATGAAGACCGACCCCACCTGTTGCCAGGAGGTGCCGCTGGAGACCCCGCAGGCGGTGATTGAGTTCAAACCGGACGAGGTAGTCCACAAGATAGCCCCCCGCCCCGTCCTTTTTACCGTGGCGGAAAGGGATATCCTGACGCCGGTGGAGCTTACCCGGGAGATGTTCGACCGGGCCGGGGAGCCCAAGAAATGGGTGGTGGTGCCCGGCGCCGAGCACTATGAGACCTACTCGCCGCCGCATTCCAAGCTGGTCATCGATGAGGCTTTCAAATGGTTCACGCAATACCTGCCCGTGCAAAAGGCGGAACCAGGTCTCTGGCGCAAGATGTGAAGGGAGGGGAAGATGGCCGACCTGAGTGTGGAATTTGCCGGTATTAAATTCAAAAACCCGGTGCTGGCCGCCTCCGCCGAGCCGACACTGAATGTCAAAAACATGCGGCGCGTGATTGAAGCCGGTGCCGGCGGCCTGGTGGCTAAATCGGTGAGCCACGACCCGGCGCTGCGCCGGGTGTTCCACAAGTGGCGCATTCTTAACGAGAGGCATGAGGTGGCCCGGGGCAAGGTACCCCGTGGCTTCACTCTCTACGGGCGGGGCAACGCTACCGAGTTGACCCTGGAGGAATGGCTGCCGGTATTGAAAGAGTCAAAGAAAATCGCCGATGATGCCGGCGCCGTGCTGATTGGCAGCGGCGATGGGCCGGCCGTAGCCGACTGGGTGGAGCAGGCCAAGCGCATAGAGGACATCGGCATACAAATGATGGAGTGCAACTTCGGCTGTCCCCACCCCGGCTCGGAGGAAGGCCACCGCAAGACCGGGCAGATTGGCCAGGACATAGACTTCTCCACCGAGATTATCCGGGCCATCAAAAAAGAAGTCTCCATACCCATCGTGGTCAAGTGTTCGCCGCAGGTGGTCGATTTGCTGGAAATAGTGCGGGCGCTGCGGGAAGCCGGCGCCGCCGGGGTGACCATCTCTAACCGCTTCACCGGGTTTATTGTGGATATTCAGACCGGCAAACCGCTCCTCTCGAGCTGGGCCGGGGTGGGCGGGCCGTGGGTCAAGCCCATCACCCTGCGCTGGATATCCCAGGCCCACGCGCTCATGCCCGATTTTCCTGTTTCCGGCTCCAACGGACCATACGACTGGAAGGACGTGGTGGAATATATCATGTCGGGGGCGACTACCGTCCAGCTGTGTTCCGTGCTGCTGGTCAAAGGCATCGACTACATCAAGGATGTGGTGGCCGGGCTGAACACCTTTCTGGATGGCAAGGGCTACCAGAACGTCAGAGATATTTTGGGGATGGCCGTTAAGGCCGCGTTACCTCCGGCTGAGGCGACCAAAGTAGCGCCGGTGCGGGCCAGGATTGACGAAGAGAAATGCACCGCCTGCGGCAACTGCATAAGGTCGTGCATGTTCGCCGCCATACAGTCGGAGGACGAGCGGGTGTGGGTGGACGATAAGGCCTGCGTGGGCTGTGAGATGTGCTTCAGCATGTGCCCGGCTGACGCCATCAGCTACGTATCGGCGCTGGTTTAGTTCTGTTCAGTAGATGTTGTGTTAAGAGCTGACAACCTATCCCTTTACCTCTTCCCTTACTAGGGAAGGGGAGTGTAAATAGAGAGGGGCGAAGCCCCTCTCTAAAATCTCTTCCCCCTCTCCTTACGAAGGAGAGGGGGATACAGGGGGTGAGGTCAACCTGGCTGACAGCGTCAATATAGCGAGGGAAAGCTCCGGTCTGAGAAAGGAGAAAACCATGAGGCTGGAAAATAGGGTTGCGGTAGTCACCGGCGCCGCCTCGGGGTTCGGGCGTGCTTCGGCGCACCTGTTCGCCCGGGAGGGGGCCAAAGTAGTCGTGGCCGATATTAATGATGTCACCGGTGAAGAGACTGTCGCCATGATTAAGCAGGATGGGGGTAAGGCCATCTTCGTCCACACCGATATTACCCGTGCCGCTGACGTTGAGCGTCTCGTCAAGACAGCTATCGAGAAGTTCGGCAAGATTGATATCCTTTTCAACAATGCCGGTATCGGGCAGAAGCGGACGGAAATTGAGAACACCGATGAGGCCATGATTGACCAGGTTTACGCCTTAAATGTGAAAAGTATTTTCCTGACCGCCAGGTATGTGGTGCCGCTCATGAAGAAAGCGGGTGGAGGCGTTATCATCAATACCGCCTCCACCGTAGTCCACCGGCCGGGCAAGAATATCTGCGTCTACGCCAGTTCTAAGGGGGCGGTGGACGCACTGACCCGGGCTATGGCCCTGGAGCTGGCGCCGTCTCACATCCGGGTGAATTCCATTAATCCCGGCCTCGCCGATACACCCCTCGTCCACAAAATGTACAGCCGTGAGTTTGCCCGGGACATGGTCGGCATTACCCCGCTGGGGCGTCTCATCACGCCGGAAGACGTGGCCTATGCCGCTTTATACCTGGCCTCGGACGAGTCCGCCATGACCACCGGCTCTTCCATAAATGTGGACGGCGGGCGAATGATATAGATGCGGGAAAATTCCAATATCTAAATTTATCTAAATTCTAAACAAATGCAAATAACCAAAATCCTCGAACCACCATGTCATTGCGAGCCCCGATGAAATCGGGGCGAAGCAATCCCTTAAATCATTGAGATTGCTTCGTCGCTTCGCTCCTCGCAATGACACACGAACTTTGAATTTTATATTTGAGGGGGGTGTATGGCTTCAGCGGAGAGAACTCAGGAAATCTTGAAAGGACTTCGGGAGGCGGTGGTGGCTTATGATGAAGAGGCTGCCGCCAGGCTCAGCAAAGCGGCGCTGGCTGAAGGCGTCAGTGCCTATGATGCGGTGAGACAGGGGCTGGCGGCGGGTATGGAAAAGGTTGGCGAGATGTTCGCCAAACACGAGTACTTTGTCCCCGAGGTGCTGCTCTGCTCCGATGCGCTCTATGCCGGGCTGGATATCCTGCGGCCGCACATCAGGGCGGGAGACGCTTCTGAAGTCAGGAAGCAGATAGTCCTCGGCACCGTGGAGGGTGATGTTCACGATATCGGCAAGAACCTGGTCAAGATAATGTTTGAAGCCGCCGGCTGGCTTGTCCATGACCTCGGTACTGACGTGAAGCTGGAGAAGTTCGCCGAGGAGCAGGCGAGGACAAATGCGGATATTGTGGGGCTTTCGGCATTGATGACCAGCACCATGCTGGCCATGCCGCGGGTCATCCAGATGATTAAGGCACGAAGTCCCGGTGCAGCCGTGATGGTCGGCGGCGCGCCGCTGTCGCCGGAGATAGCCCGCCAGTACGGCGCGGACGGCTATGCCCGCAATGCCGGCGAGGCTGTGCGGGAGGCAGTCAACATGCTCAGCCGGCTTGGCACGAAAGGATAACTATGGCCAGACAGGACAGGATGACCTCGCCGGAGCGCATGGCGGACCTGCTTGGCGGCCGCCCTATTGACAGAGTCCCCCTCTTTCTTTTCGCCAAGGGGTTTTCGGCGGTGAACGTGGGCTATCCCGTGGCCAGCGTGGTCAATGACCCGGAGAAGAGCTTCCGGGCGCAGGTCTGGACCCAGGAAATGTACGGCCATGACGAGGAGCCGCGGCTGAGCTACGCCATTTACGGCGGCTGGGAGTTTGGCGGCGAGGTTAAATTCCCCACCGGCGAGTTCGCCCAGGCCCCGTCAATCAGCCGCTACCCGGTGCAGTCGGAGGCGGATGTCGAGAAACTGAAACTGCCTGACGTGAAGACGGCGGGCATACTGCCGCTGATGATGGAGTTCTGCCGGCTCCAGGAGAAGGCTGGCCGCCCCATCGTGCCGTCCTTTGAAAGCCCTTTTACCACGGCGGGGAATATCTGCGGCGTCAGCACGCTGTGCCGCTGGATGCTCAAGAGGCCGGAGCTGGTGCACCGGCTGCTGCGGCTGGCTACCGACCACGTGCTGGAGATGATGCGCTACTGGGTGGAGACTTTCGGCGCGGAGCGCCTGCGTCCAAACGAGGGCGCGCCTACCGAGTCCAACAACATGATATCGGCCAAACACTTCGCCGAGTTTGCCTTTCCCTACGTGAAAGAGCTGCACGGAAAGCTTCTGGCAATGGGCGTCAAGCACATTGCCAGCCACATCTGCGGCGAGCAGAACGCCAACCTGCCTTACTGGGCGCAGGTGCCCATGGGCGACCCGGGCATAGTGAGCTTCGGGCACGAGGTGGACTTGGCCACCGCCGTCAAATACTTCGGCGATACTTGCGTGATTGCCGGTAATATTCAGCCGGCGGTTATCCAGACCGGGACACCGGAGCAGGTCTACCAGCTCTGCGGACAGGCATTAGCCAAAGCCAAGTATGCGCCGCGGGGCTTTATACTGATGCCCGGCTGCGAGCTTTCCCCGCTGACCCCGCCCCATAATGTCTATATGATGAAGAAAGCCGTTACCGACTTCGGCTGGTATGAAGCGGTGCCCTCGGACGTGTGAAGAGCTTAGTAAAAGGGAGTAACGCCAGCAAAAGGTGAAATTCAAAATACTAATATCTGAATCCTAAACAAATTCAAATGACCAAAATCCAAACTCACTATGTCATTGCGAGACCCGACAGGTCGGGGCGAAGCAATCTCTTCCTCACTTATGCCTCCGGGATTGCTTCGTCGTCCCGATGAAATCGGGACTCCTCGCAATGACACACGAAATTTGTGTTTTGAAATTGTTTAGTATTTGGGATTTAGGTATTTAGGGTTTGAGGTCAAGCTAACTGTAATCGAACTTAGCCTGAAGGAGATATGAATGGAGCTGGTTGAGCGGGTCAATATGCTGCTGAACGGTGAAAAGGTCGACCGCGTGCCGTTTCATAATTTCATCCTGGGCTTCTGCGCACGTAACGTCGGCTACCCGGTGGCCGCTATGTACAACGACCCGGAGAAGAGCTTCCAGGCGCAGCTGTGGACACTGGAGCAATACGGCTTCGACGGCAGCCCCGACTTCGGCTATGCGTCTTACGGCGGCTGGGAGTTCGGGGGCGAGATAAGGTTCCCCGCCAGCCAGTGGGAGCAGGCTCCCTCCATTGTTCGCTTTCCCGTGCAGTCGGAAGAAGACGTGTCGAAACTAACTTTGCCGGATGTGAAGACCGCCGGTATGCTGCCCGCCGCCATGCGGTTCTCGCGACTCCAGGAGAAGGCGGGCGCGCCTATTTCCATCGTTATTGGGGGCAACTTCACCATTGCCGGCAATATCTGCCCGGTAGATAAACTCTGCCGCTGGATGCTCAAGAAGCCGGGGCTGGCCCATCGGCTGCTCCAGTTGGCCTCCGACCATATTGTCCAGGTGGTGAAGCACTGGGCGGATACCTTCGGCGCCGACCGTGTCCTGCCCAAGTTCTGGGAGCCGCTCTCCAGCAATGAAATCATTTCCCCCAAGCTCTTTGCTGAGTTTGTCTTCCCTTACCTGGCCCTGACCAGCGAGAAGCTGCTGGCGATGGGCGTCAA
>JAUYDJ010000197.1 GCA_030690025.1 Chloroflexota bacterium
TTCTTATAATGCTCCATCGTCTCCTCAAAAGTCTCGGCCTTCTTCAGAGCATCCGCCGGGTCAAACAGCTTGAGGTCGACGATGTCCCCCTCTATCACCAGGGAAGGAATCTTGAGCTGTTTCATAAGCTGGTCGCGCACAATCATCAGGTGGGTGGTGGCGGTGCGGCAGGTGAGCAGGGGATGGAGCACTATGCCGTCGCACTGGTACTCCCGCGCCATCTCCAGGTAGGGATGAGCGAAGTATCCCCAGCAGTCACCGGTGTTAAAAGCGTCTTCAAAGTAACCGCTGAAATACTGGTAGGTCAGCCCGGCAATACGCTCCAATGGGTCGCTGACCTTACTTAAATCAATGGGCTTGGGCGGGTGATATGCCCAGCTCTCCACCACAAAATTCCAGCCCCGGTCCGCCAGCTGGTTGAAGAACCCCAGGCTGTGCCAGGGGGGCAGCTCGGCGAAGGCCAACCGGTACTTTTCCTCGGCGATGGCTCCGGTGCGGTTGTCCACCATAGATTTAACTTCGTCATACATCTGCCGGTAGAGGGCGGCAGTCTCTTTAGGGTTGGCTGCCATGTAGAGCGAGGCGGGCATGCTACTCCAGAAATCGCGGGAGTGCATGGGGCAGGGCCGGGCCTTGCGCAGCTCGTTGACCTCATACCACACCCGGTTCATCTCAATGGTATTGTCGACCAGCTCCTCCAGCCGGTCCCAGTCCATCTTCTTCTTGAGCAGGCCTTCCAGGAAGGCGGTGAACTCCTTCAGCTCATTCACCAGGAAGCGGATATTGTGGTCGCGGGCGCCTTTGGCGCGGCTTTCGTTGACCCCGGGATGGGGCATCTCCAGCACCCACTGCGGGGCATCCAGGTAGCGTCCCAGCGCCTGGAACCACTTGTAGCGGGTATCGCAAAAATAGCCGGAGCTAAGCAGTAGTGTGGGTTTAGCCATGCCGCCCATGGGCGCGCCGGGGGGTATAGCGCCCAGGTCCTTCATGGTGGCGGCGTAGCCGAGGCAGTTGCGCGCGTAGCCGCACATGTGGGTGGGGAAGCCATCGGAGTCAGTGCGGGCGAGGTAAGCCGGCGCCACTCCGGAGGCGGCGCACACCGCGCCGTAGTCTTCCGGGTAGATGCAGGCCACGTCCATGGCGCGCAGGACAACGTCACCGCCCCACCAGTTGACCATGCACCAGGCCACCGGTTTGCCCTCGGCGCTGGCTTCCAAGGCTTTCTCATACATGCCGTCCACCAGCGCCCGGAGCGGGTACATGGTCTTGAGACGGTTGATGGACTTTTTCTTCTTTTCTTCAGTCATGAGTTCTATTCTCGGTGAACCTCACCCCCTGTATCCCGATAGCATCGGGAAGAGTTTTAGTGTGGGGGCTTAATGCCCCATCTCTTTTGTTATTCCCCCTGCCATTATCAAGTGATGGGGGTCAACTGGGGGTTGGGTTCACTTCTAAATACACCTTAATCAATCCAGAAAAGCTAGAGAGCCTTCTTATTTACACTCCTCGGTCTTTTCACTGTAAGGGGGATAGCCGACAAGCTCGCAGGTCTTATCAAAGCTGAAGAGGGGCCGGGCGCTCTCGCCAGCCGAGTATTTGTCGCCGGGGAAGATTTTATTTCCCATCTTGACTTTCCGGCCAATCAACTCCTCCATGGTGGCAGTCGCCGGGTCGATATCAATCAGGTTGCCCATCAGCCAGGGGCCTTCATCCAGCTTTACCATCACGATAGTGTAAGGCACCTCACCCTGGCGTCCCTCGGCGGCCACATTGACGGTGGTGAAGGTCACAATCTCACCCTTGCCGCTTAGCTCGATAATGTTCATATCCAGGCTGGTGCACTGGCGGCAGACCATCTTGGGCGGTATGGTAATAGCGCCGCAGGCTTTACACTTCAGGCCGAGCAGCCGGTTTTTCTTGAGGGCGTCATTATAGCTTTTGAAAGTCAGCTTGTATTCCACTTTCAGCCTCCTAAAATCAGGTGCTTATCACCAGCCGCGCTGGAGAATCAGGTTGACCAGTGTGCCGCCGTCGCCGCCCAGGGTATCGGTCAAGCCTATCTTAGCCCCCTCCACCAGGCGGCCGCTCTCGACCTCGCCGCGAAGCTGCTTGGTTATCTCATATACCTGGCCCACGCCGGTAGCGCCGATGGGGTGCCCCTTGGACTTGAGTCCACCGGACGGGTTTATGGCTACCTTCCCGCCGATGGCCGCTTCGCCTTTCACCCAGGCCTCGCCCGACTTGCCGAACTCAAAGAGACCGAGGCTTTCCGCGGCAATCATGCTGGCGATGCTGAAGCAGTCGTGCAGCTCGCAGAGGTCCACATCCTTAGGCTTTATGCCGGCCATATCATACGCCCGCTGCGAGGATATTTCCCTGGCCCGGATGCGGGGCAGGAACTCGCTCTGGTTGCACAGGGGGCCGGAGGAAGACTGCCCGGCGCCGATAAGATAGACCGGCTTCTTGGTGAGTTTCTTGGCGATGTCCTCAGTAGTCAGCACCACGGCGGCGGCGCCATCGGAGAACGGGCAGCAGTCATGCAGCTGGAGCGGGGTGCAGACCATAAAGGAGTTGAGCACCTGCTCCATGGTCACTTCTTTACGCAGGTGGGCTTTTTCGTTGAACATGCCGTACTTGTAGGACTGCACCGACGTTGTAGCCATCTGCTCCTTGAGCTTTTTCAGGGGGATGTTGTATTTCTTAGCATAAAGGTGGGCCAGCATGGCGAAGACCGCCGGGAAGGTAATGCCGGAAGGGTATTCATAGCGGGCATCACTGAACATGGCGAAGGTCCGCGTGGCCAGGGCAGTGCCCATGGTGGCGGCCCTTTCCACGCCGCCCGCCAGCACGATGTCATAGAAACCGGAAGCCACCCACATGAAGGCGTCTCTGACGGCCATGCTGCCCGAAGCGCAGGCGCCCTCGTATTTGTTGGCCGGGACGTAGAAGGCGCCGATGTTCTCGGCGGCAAAGGCCTGAATCATGCCCTGTCCCTCCGAGAAGTCGCCGAGCACATTGCCCACGAACAGGGCCTGGATGTCTTTCGGTTTCAAATTTGACTCATTCAGGGCATCCATGGCCGCTTCAGCAAATAGCTCTACCCCGGTCTTGTCCTGAGGGCCACTGAACTTGGTCTCGCCAACGCCAACAATAGCTACT
>JAUYDJ010000008.1 GCA_030690025.1 Chloroflexota bacterium
TCTTTAGGGTGAGCGTCCCGGATGCCCAGCACCACGTGGGTGGAAGGGCCGGAAAAGTCCAGGTCGAGCAGGCCGACCTTATAGCCGAGCCGGGCCAGGGTCAACGCCAGGGTGGAAGACACCAGGCTCTTGCCGATGCCGCCTTTGCCCCCGGAGACGGGGACGACCATCCTGACACCGGCCAGCCGCTTATCGATAATCTGAAGCCTCGGGTCCATTACACTCCTTCGACCGACTCCACCCAGACGCCGCGCCCCTTCACGAACTCAAAGTCGGGGCTGTCACAACGGGGACAGCGCAGATAAACGTGGGCCACCTCGGGGATAAAGTGTATCGCTTCCGCCTGCTCCTCGCTCAATCCCTGGAGCGCCTCAGCGAACGGCCACTCATGAGTGCAGGCCCGGCACTTCAACACCGCCGGCTCGGTCTCAAACTCGATAGTCGCCTGCTTCAGGAGCGGCGTCTGCGGCTGGCTGACCTCTTTCACGACAAACTGAAAGACATCGGGCTCGATTTGCTGCAGCTCGCCCATCCTGATTCTGACCCGGGTGATTTTCTTAAGTCCCCCGGCCTCGGCGGCTTTGACCACGCTGGTCACCACCGCCTCCGCCAGCGCCCACTCGTGCATTATTGATTCCTCCGACTATGAAACACATTTTCAGCACATCTGAAGCAGGAACGAGATGACTATGTAAGCTATCCCTGGCATTTGGGGCAGTAGCCGAATATGGCCAGGTGCCGGATATCGGGCACAAATTGGTATTTCTTAATCAGCAGCTCCTGTAACGGGGCAAAGACCGCGGCATCAACATCGTAGACCCGCCCGCACTTCTGGCAGACGAGGTGATGGTGGTGCGACTGCTCGATATGGTGATAGCAGACGCTGTTGCCGCCGAGGTTGGTCTCCGCCACCAGGTTCAGTCCCTTCAGCAGCTCCAGCGTGCGGTATACGGTGGACTTGTTCGCTTTGGGAAACTTGGCCCGCACCTGGTGATAGATACGGTCGGCGGTGATATGGCCATCAGTGCTGTGCAGGATTTCCAGGATGGCGCGGCGCTCCGCCGTCATGCGGTAACCCTTCGCCTTCAGAGTCTCGAAGCAGCTCATCGGGCCGGCTCACCTTCCAGGATGATGCTGGAGTTGGCGAAGTCGATTTGCTTCACCCTAGCCGCCATCTCCCGCTGCTCGCCGAAGATTGTCCGCAGCACCAGCTTGCGCTGCCCCACCTCGATAGTGGCTACCTCTTCCATGACCAGCTCTTTGGTGCTGTCCTTTACCAGATACGCCTTAGCCAGACACATAGCTCTCCTCCCCTCGGGATTCAGGCTTTCCCCTTTTTGAGACTGTCCAGGGCCTGTTTCAGGAACTCGTTGGCCTTGTCCATCTGCTGCGCCGCCGCCAGGATGGCATCGTGCGGGGTCTTGCCATAGCTTTTAGCAATCTCCGCCCAGCGGCGGAACTCCTCACTATGCTCGTTATTGTGCTCGGCCCAGTGCTTTAACAGTATCTCCAGTCTGTCCCGGTTGATATCGCTCATGTCTTACCTCAAATGCTTATTGCAACTAGTTGCAACATTAAATGTATCATGAGCCTGATAGCGGTGTCAAGTTCTCATGAGAAAGGATGCCGTTCAATCATGGTTAGTATTAATCAGAAGTAGCTGTCATTGCGAGTCACGATAAAATCGGGACGAAGCAATCTCAACGACCAACTAAAAGACAGTATCTTGGGATTGCTTCGTCATCCCGACTTTCGTCGGGATTCCTCGCAATGACGATTTGATCCAACCCAAACATACCGATACATAAGAGCAAGTCCACTTGACACCCCCAGTGCCGCGGGTATAGTCTTTTACCCAGTGTCTTTGCCTTTCCATTCATCGGTATCGCCTTCTTATGGGAGCTTAACGTGAGCACTGAGAATAGACTGCTGCGCCTGGCGTGGCTGATGTGGGGCATCGCCATACTCGCCCAGTGGCTTAACCTCTTCCAGCGCGTGGCCGGGGCCACCGTGGCCGACCGTCTCATGGCCGAGTTTGATATCTCGGCGACGGCGCTGGGCGTGCTGATGTCCGTGCTTTTCTACGTCTACGGGCTGATGCAGTTCCCCGTCGGGGCGATGGCCGACAGCCTGGGGCCGCGCAAGATTCTGAGCGTCGGCATACTCACCGCCAGCATCGGTTCCGTTGTCTTCGGCCTGGCACCGTCGCTGCCATTCCTTTTCATGGGACGGTTCTTAATCAGCCTGGGCGTCTCGGTAGTGTTCGTCAGCGCCATGAAGGTAGCCGCCGACTGGTTCCCCAGCCGCCATTTCGGTTTCATGTCAACATTTACGGTGTTCATCAGCCAGGCCGGCTCTCTGGTCGCCACCACGCCCCTGGCCTTACTGGTAACATGGGTCGGCTGGCGCAAGAGCTTCGAGCTGATGGGGCTGCTCAGCCTGGGCGTCTGCCTGGTCATCTGGCTTGCTCTCAAGGACCGTCCCGGAGACCTGGGATTGGCGCTCGTCGAGCCGGGACCGGGTGATGTTACTAAACCCGCCGGTCCCACTCTCACCACCGGCCAGCGAGTCAAGCTGGTGCTGACCAATCCCCATACCTGGCCGCCTTTCGTGGCAGCGGGCGGTCTGTATGGCACGCTCCTGGTCTTGCTGGGAGCGTGGGGGATACCCTACCTGATGCAGGTCTACAATATGACACGGAGCGACGCAGCCAACTACATGCTGGTGGCGAGCGTGGGCATGATGGTTGGCTCGCTGGCAGTAGCCCAGCTATCCGACCGTGTCATGCAGCGGCGGCGGACGCCGGCAGTAATATGCAACGCCGGCTACCTGGCCCTGTGGCTAATATTGACCTTCTGGAACGCCGGCAGGCTGCCGCCAGCCATTCTGGGCACTATCTGTTTCTTGATGGGCTTCTTCTGCGGCTACCAGGGCCTTTTCTTTGCCTGTGTGAAAGAGGTCACGCCTGCGTTTGCCGCCGGGACGGCAATAGGTGTGGTCAATATAAGTCCGTTCCTGACACCGGCCATCCTGCAGCCGCTGTTCGGGTGGGTGCTTGACCTGGGCTGGCAGGGGGCTACGGTGGAGGGGGCACGTATCTACCCGCTGGCTGCCTTTCACACGGCTTTTTTGCTGATTTGTGCCACGGCGGCTATCGCCACGGTGGGGGCATTCTTTATCAAAGAAACGCGGTGCCGCAACCTGATTGGCTAGGCAGCCTCAGCAAACTTGTCGCGACTGTCCAGGAGTATGGTCACCGGGCCATCGTTGTGGATTTCGACCAGCATGTGCTGCTGGAAGCGGCCGGTAGCCACCTTTAGCCCGGTGGTACGGGCTTCGTCAACAAACTTCTCAAATAGCTCTTCCGCCTGGATTGGCGGCGCGGCATTGATAAAGCTGGGTCGGCGCCCCTTCTTAGTGTCGGCCAGAAGGGTAAACTGGCTGACCACGAGCAGCTCGCCCCGGACCTCCAGTGCGGAAAGGTTGAACTTGCCCGCTGCATCGGGGAAAATGCGCAGGTTTACTGTCCGCTGCGCCAGATACCTTGCGTCGCGCTCGGTATCGCCGCCGGCCACGCCCACCAGGAC
>JAUYDJ010000034.1 GCA_030690025.1 Chloroflexota bacterium
TCCGGACCGCCCTGTATCCCTTCTTACCCTTCAGCTCCCAGAAGGTACACGAGTATCTAGGTTTCCCGGGCAATGTTGAGAGTGACGGCTGGCAGCCGCGTTTTCCTGAACCCGGGCGCAAGTTGTTGCCGCCTAAAGCCCTGTTTACCAAGCTGGATGAGAAGCAGGCCGAGCTGGAGACCAGTCGAATCGGTTCCTGACGAATAAGGAGAACCCTTGCTTCTAAGTAAAATCTATGAGCCGGTCCAGGAAGACCTGGTCAAGGTAGAAGACAGCCTCAAGTCGGTACGGCAGGTAGACTTTCCCTGGCTTTCGGAGATGGTGGACTATAGCCTGAGCGGCGGCGGTAAGAGAATACGCCCGGCGCTGACTCTCCTTGCCGGCAAGTTCTACGACTATAATCTGGAGTCGCTGCTGCCGATGGCAGTGGCAGTGGAGCTAATGCACACGGCGACGCTGGTGCACGATGACGCCATTGACAACTCGCTGGTGCGCCGGGGTAAGCCAACGGTTAATAGCGTGTGCGGTGATGACAAAGCGGTGCTGCTGGGGGACTACCTGTTTGCCCGCGCCGGGGAGTTTGCCACGGATACTAAGAACCTGCCGGTGGTCAAACTCTTCACCCAGACCCTGGCGACTATTTCCAGCGGGGAGCTGAGCCAGATACTTAGCGCTTTCAAGCTCGGGCAGAGCCGTCAGGACTACCTGCGCCGGATTGCCGGTAAGACGGCATCCCTGTTTGCCCTGGCCACTGAGTCGGGGGCGATTCTGAGTCACGCCCCCGAAAAAGCCATCCGGGTCTTAAGAGACTACGGCTATAACCTGGGCATTGCCTTCCAGATAGTGGATGATATCCTGGACTTTGCCGGCACCGAGGCTGACCTGGGCAAACCGGTAGGCTCGGATTTGGCGCAGGGAACGCTCACCCTGCCGGCCATGCTGCTGCTGGAGCGCTATCCTCATGATAACCCGGTAGACAAGCTATTCCGCGGCGAGGAACGGGAGAAGAACATCGCCCGCGCCCTTGCCATGGTGGGCAATTCGACGATTGTGGAAGAGTGCAGCCGAATTGTCTCGGAGTATTGCACCCGAGCTTCCCAAAGTCTTTGCGACCTGCCGGATAATGCTACCCGCCAGTCGCTAACGCAGATGGCGGAGTATTTTGCCGTCAGAAAGAAGTAGTATCCCGCCCTTTTTTACAGGTAAGCCCCCTCTCTGTGACATGCGTCTGGGAGACTCTTCAAAAATTGGGATTTCTGCGGAGAAGGGATATAATTAAAGAGGAGAAGTAATAATCTCTTTGGATGAGAGGTTTCGTTTGGTTGGCCAGGTTCTGCTTTGGAGTATGAACCTATCCCCCTAGCCCCCTTCCCTTATCAAGGGAAGGGGGAGAGTAAAAAAGAGAGGGGGCTTTCAGCCCCCTCTCTTAATCTCTTTCCCGATGCCATCGGGATAAAAAGGGGGTGAGGTCAACACTCTCTTGAATTACCAAAGTATATCTTGGAGTCATCAACCAAAAACGAAGGAAACTGGATGAGAGGGGAATGGTTATGACACCGGAAGAAGAAATCAAACAGCTGGCTAAACAGCGGGGTGCTGAGCTGGTGGGTATTGCCGCGGTGGCGGACATAAATCGGTACGCGCCGCCGGGGTACCGTCCTGATGACATACTGCCCGGGGCAAAAAGCGTTGTTGTCTTTGCCGGCAACATCACTACCCGTGGCGCCTGGCGCAGCCCTTACTATGAAACGATTTTCGCCAACTTCGATTTCTTCCGCATCCGCTATGGCATCTCGCTGGCGGTGGCCAAGTTTATCGAGTCGAAGTATGGCTACTATGCGCTGGCGGATACGCCGCCGCCGGTTGGCCTGTGTCCCAGCCTGAGCCTGAAGCTCTGTGCCGAGATGGCTGGCCTGGGCACCCGCTCCATGGCGGGTGGTGTTATTCTGAACCGCGAGCGGGGCGTGCTGAACCTGATGGCCTGCGTGACCACCATGCCGCTCAAGGCCGATGGCCCGCTTATGGAACCGGTCTGCCCTCATGCGTCATGCGTAAAGCTGGGGCAGAAGCGGGGCACCGTACCCTGCCTGGAGGCCTGCCCGGAGTGCCTTTCGGGGGAACTGGAAAGCGGGCGTATCAAGTGGATGCGGTTTGACCGGCGGGTCTGCTCCACGCGGGCGCAGAACCTGAGTCCAGTGCCGCTGCAGCGGATGCTGCTGGAGGCTGAGAAGGAGCCGGATGCCGGAGTGAGGAAGAGTATGCTGCTGGGGAGCTTCTCCCGGAACGCGCTCCAGGCGATGGCCAGCAGCACCATTGTGGGGCAGTGCGGCGTGTGCCTGCGGGACTGCCCGGTCTGTATCAAGGGCCGCACCCTGAAACCCCGGGAAATCAAGAAGGAGCGGTGCTGATGGTGAAATACGTTTCGCCGGAGCTTTATGAGAAATACAAGCAGCAGGTGCTGGAGATGAGCCTGGCTATCCAGAACTACGTCGGCACCAAGCAGGTCAGGGAGACGAGCAGCCTGACCGACCGGGAGATAGCCGAAAGACTGGGACTGGATGTGGCCGACGTCACCGAAATACGGTGTATGGCCGAAATCGACCTGCTGCCGGCTGATACCTGGCTGAAGTCGGCGAATTGGAAGCAGGCCAGGACACGGCGGTCGTCCCCTAAGCAAGCCAGCCAGCCCAGAACAAAGTAGCGGGACTATCTGCAGTC
>JAUYDJ010000228.1 GCA_030690025.1 Chloroflexota bacterium
ATACAGCTAATCGAAAAACGCATCAAGTAAGTATCGCGGACTACGAGCCTATCGTTGGCCGGAGCACTATCGAGGAACTGAGACTACTCGGTGCCCGGCTCTCGGGCAAGGTTATTCAGAACATCAACTCCACCTTTACCGGGGGCGGTGTCGCCGAGATTTTAAGCCGCATGGTGCCGCTGCTCGGGCAGCTGGGTGTAGATGCCCGCTGGAATATCATCAAGGGGAATACCGAGTTTTTCCAGGTAACCAAGAAGTTCCACAATGCTCTTCATGGCCGAAAGGAAAACATTACCGCCGGTGACATGGCTCTTTATATGGATACGGCGCAGGTTTATATCAAGGAAACCGAGCTGAACGGCGATATTATCTTCGTGCATGACCCTCAGCCGGCTGCCCTGGTCACCCGCAAGAAAGAGATAGGTAAGAAATGGATATGGCGGTGTCACATTGACGTGTCCCACCCCAACCCGGATGTCTGGGGTTTTCTGGAGCCCTACGTTGTCCAGTATGACGCGGCCGTTTTTTCAGCGCCGTCTTTTTCCCGCCCGCTGCCTATGCGCCAGTTCCTCATCTCGCCTTCCATAGACCCGCTGAGCGATAAGAACAAGGAACTTTCGCCCTCAGTCATTGACTCGGTGCTGATAAAATACGGTATACCCAAGGATAAGCCCATCATCACCCAGGTCTCTCGCTTCGATTACCTGAAAGACCCGGTAGGGGTGGTGCAGGCTTTCGAGTTAGTGAGGAAGAGTATTGACTGCCGGCTGGTTTTTGCCGGAGGCACCGCCAGTGATGACCCGGAGTCGGACCAGGTACTGGCCGAGGTAAAGGAGCGGGTGGGCGATAATCCAGACATACATGTTCTGCTGATTCCCACGGGCAGTGACATTGAGATAAACGCCTTGCAGAGAGCCTCGACGATTATTGTGCAGAAGTCTCTGGGTGAAGGGTTTGGGCTTACCGTCAGTGAAGCCCTCTGGAAGGCCAAGCCAGTAGTGGCCTCGGCAGTGGGCGGCATACCCCTCCAGGTGAGAAACAAGTTGACCGGTCTCCTGTCTCACGGGATTGAGGGGACGGCCTACGCCCTGCGGCAGCTGTTGAGCAACCCGGACTATGCCCGGCGGCTGGGGGAAAACGGCCGGGAGCACGTCCGCTACAACTTCCTGATAACGCGTCATCTGCGGGACTACATGCTTCTGTTCCTGGCCCTGGACCACCCCCAGGATATCATCTACCTTTAGATACCGTTTCGTTGGCAGCTTGCACCCGGTACCACAGGTGTGGATTATTTTGTTCTCTCACCATCATTTGTCTAACTGTGAGCTTCGTTTGCTATTTGCTTTGCTGCTGCTTGAATGGCCTCAACAATACTGCTGTAGCCGGTGCAGCGGCAGATATTCCCGGAAATGGCTTCCTTTATCTCTTCTTCGGTAGGCGTGGGGTTTTCATCTAAGAAGGCCCTGGCCGTCATAATCATGCCCGGCGTGCAGTAGCCGCACTGCAGGGCGCCGTGCTCGATAAACGCCTGCTGCAGCGGATGCAATTCTTTGTCCTCGACCAGGCCTTCGATGGTGGTAATGATTCTGCCACGCACGCTGATAGCCAGGGTCAGGCAGGAACGGACCGCCTGTCCGTCAACGAGCACCGTGCAGGCACCGCACTTGCCGGTGTCGCAGCCTTCCTTGGTGCCGGTAAGTCCCAGCTTATCGCGGAGGATATCAAGCAGGGTGTCTTTAGGCTTGACCGGCACGTCATAGGTCTCGCCATTGACGGTCAGGTGTATGAATTGTTTATCTTTAACTGGTCTCATGCGAGCACCTCCTCCAGTGCCTTCCGGGTAAACACTTTGACCATGGCTTTCTTATACTCGGGAGAAGCCCGGATACTGCCTGGCCTGGGGTGGGCCTCGTCAGCGGCGGCCTGGGCGCACTTTTCGATAAGGGCCGGAGTAACTTGCTGCCCCCGGATGACCTCTTCGGCAAAGCATGCCCTGATTGGTGTCGGCGCTACGTTGCCCAGGGCTATCTTGATGTCGCGGCACAGCCCCTGTTTCGGTTCCATAGTGGCGACTACGGCCACGCCGACTACCGGCAGGTCGGATTTCGACCGGATGGCGTATTTCAGGTAGACACCCCTGGTGTTGGCCGGCATGGGCGGCACCTGGATTTCGACCAGTAGCTCGCCGGTCTTGAGGACGGTCTTACCCGAGCCGGTGAAGAAATAGTCGAGGGGGACGACGCGGTCGCCGTCGTTACCCATAATCCGGGCGCTCGCCGAAAGCCCGATAAGCCCCGGCGCGGTATCCGCCGAGGGGACAGCGTGGCACAGGTTACCCCCGATGGTGGCCACGTTGCGTATGGCGATACTGCCAAAATGGTGGGCGGTCTGGCTGATTATGGGGTACTTTTGCTGAAGCTCAGCCGACTTCTCCAGGGCGCGGATAGTGGCCAGCGCCCCAATCCTGAGTCCTTCCGAGTCAAAGTTAATATAGTCGAGGCCGGGTATGGCCTTGATATTGATGAGATATTTGGGCTGGAGGCGGTCGTGTTTCATATCCACCAGCAGGTCAGTGCCGCCGGCAATTACCTTCGCTTCATCCTTGTATCTGGCCAGCAGGGAAGCAGCCTCGCTGATTGTCTTCGGCTCAAAGTAGACAAAGTCCCTCATCGCTTTGCCTCCTTCTCCGCCAGCGCCTGCAGGACTTTCTCGCGGGTGATGGGCGTCGACTTTATCCTGACGCCGATGGCGTCATAGATGGCGTTGGCGATGGCGGGCATGATGGAGCCGATACCCGGCGACTCACCGCCGCCCTTGCAGCCGTAGGCGAAGCCCGGCTCGTTGGACTCAACGTAAATCTTCTCAATCGGCGGCACGTTGACGGAGAGCGGCACCTTGTAGTCGAGGAAGTTGGCGTTGGCAATGCGGCCTTTCTCGTCGAGGATGCGCTCTTCGAATAAGGCTGCCCCCAGGCCCTGCACGGTGGCTCCCTGCACCTGCCCATCGATGGACTGCTGGTCAATCACCTTGCCGCAGTCATCGGCCACCACCACGTTAAGCACCTTTACCTCGCCGGTGGTGGTATCAACTTCCACTTCGGCGATGGTAGTGTCATAGTAGGTGGCGCTGACGCTGTGCCCGAAGTGGGTGGGATGCGCGGCTTTCAGGGTGTATTCGGTGTCCCAGCGTTCCTCGACGCCTTTGCCCATGATGAGCGAGCCGCCGCGGCGGTGCAGCGCCTCATGCCCGATATCCGCCATGGTGACAGACCTGTCCGGCGTGCTCGCGACATAGACCTTGCCATCCTTCATTGCGAGTTCCTCTGGTTTAGCTTTCAGCATGGCGGCGGCCACATCGAGCGCCTGCTTGCGGGCATCCAGGGTGGCCAGGCGGGTAGCCGTGACCGCGGCGGCCATGACCCGGGAGCCGACGGCGCCGAGCGCCCACGGCGAGTAATCGGTGTCATGGTGAGGTACTTCCACGTCCTGTGGACGCACGCCCAGCTCTTCGGCGGCTACCATTGCCACCGCGTTGTGTGCGCCCTGGCCATATTCGGCCTCGCCGGTGATGACCTGCACCCGGCCATCTTCCAGAATCTTAACGAAGCTGACCGAGCCGTAGAAGCCGTCGCGGTTCCTATCGTCTGTCTCGTGGCAGGTAGAGGCAATGCCGATGCCCCGCCGGGGCTGTTTGTGGGCTTTCTTATCTTTCCAGCCGGCAGCAACGGTCGACTTTTCGATGCATTCGGCCACGCCCACGCTGTTGAGGTGCCAGCCGTGGGGCGAGATATCGCCGGTGCGGGCGCAGTTCTTCAGCTTAAGCTCGGCGGTATCCATGCCCAGCTTTTCGGCGAGTATATCCATCATCTGCTCCCGCCCGAAGGTCATTTCGGCATCGCCGAAGCTGCGGTAGGTGCCGGGCGGGGCCTTATTGGTGTAGACGTTAATGCAGTGGTACTTGAGGTTCTTGAAGCGGTAGTTGGCGTCGCTGCGGCAGCACATGTGGGATGCCTGCCGCCGGCCCAGATATTGATAAGCGCCGTTGTCCATGACGACCTCGGTCTGGATGGCGGTGATGGTGCCGTCCTTACGGGCGCCGAGCCTGAAGTGGTTCCATACGGCGGGGCGGTAGCGGGGCAGGGTAAACTCCTCGGTGCGGCTGCGCACCAGCTTCACCGGTCGCCCGGCTTTCATGGACAGCAGGGAGGCGATGAAGTGCAGCGGATACATGGTGAACCTGGCCCCGAAGGCGCCGCCGACGTATTTCTGAATAACCCTGACCTTGCTGACGGGTATCTGCAAAGTGCGGGCCAACTCGTCTCGCATCAGCGAGGGCCACATGTTACCTACCCAGACGGTGAGCCGGTCCGAGGCATCGTAGCTGGCCAGGCAGGCGTCCGGCTCCAGGTAGCACTGGGTTACCGGCGCTACCGAGAAACTATCCTCGACGACGACGTCTGCCTCCCGAAAGCCCTGCTCGATATCGCCCCGCTCCATAGTGACCTCGAAGGCGATGTTGTTCTTGACGTAGGGTAGCTCCGGGTGCACCTGCGGCGCGCCAGGCTTCACGGCTTCCGCGGGGTCAAAGACTGCCGGCAGCTCTTCGTAGTCGACCTTGATTAAATCGATGGCCTCGACGGCAATATCTTTATCGGTAGCGGCTACGCCGGCTACCTCCTGCCCGGCAAACCGCACTATGTCGTCCCAGGCCAGCAGCGGCTCATCATAGATATCAATACCGAACATGTAGGACTTGGGCGTATTCTTGCTGCTGACGATGGCCTTGACGCCGGCCAGCTTTTCGGCGCGGCTGGTGTCAATGTTCAGGATGCGGGCGTGGGCATAAGGCGACCGCAGTATCTTGCCATAAAGCATGTTTGGCAGCGTTATGTCCGCGGTATACTGCGCCTGGCCGGTGACCTTCTCCCGGCCGTCCAGCCGCGGGAAACGCTTGCCGATGATTGTATACTCCATCTGACTCCTCTTCGACTCCGCGGGGCAAAACTGCCCATTGGACTACTCATCACTAATCCCATAGTTTAAGCTTGTGCCGTGTATTGTGAGAAAGTGCCTTCATGTACGAAAACTTCGTTAGTTATGGAACACCGTTACACACCAGTATATCTTACCAGTTGTTGCCCTTGTCAATATTTCAAAGCCACTTCTGAGTCTCTTGACCACGAGGCTTATTGCCGGCCTGAAATTCAGGATTCCCGGAACACACATGTGAGAAACTCCTGACTTTCTATACTGGATAGCCTGAGGAGGCAGTGCGCACCTATGACCCAGGGTGCCAGTCGATATCGGCAGAATTCGCGAACAATTGAGCAAGGTAAAAGAGGGAATTGTCTGGTTGTGTTAGGAGAGCGTGTTGCGGTGCCATTGCGGTGGCAGCCCGGATATTCAGTCGGGGACAGATGGCCATTATGTCCCGTGGTCTAGTACACGGATAATAGATTGAATCTTCAACTGATTGATATCAGGCCCCGCTTGATGCCAATGACCACCGCCTCGGTGCGGGCGTTGGCATGCAGTTTTCGCAGGATTGAAGTAACGTGGTTCTTGATTGTCTGTTCGCTGATTCCCAGTTCAATGGCAATCTGCTTATTGAGGTAGCCTTGAGCAATATAGGAAAGGATACCCGTTTCACGCTGGGTCAGTCGGGATATCAAGGCTTTGCCTTCGTCACGCCAGATGAACTCTTCGAGCCGGTGCGACACCTGTTCCGTTGCTTTAGGTCGAGCGGTAAGGGCTTCGTATATCGGGTACTCACCGCGAGCCACGCGTCTGACCGTATTGATGAGTTGGGCCGCCGTGGCCTCTTTATTCAGTAAACCGGCCGCCTGAACTTCCAGTGCCTGACACAACTGTGCATCATCGGACTCCGAGGCAATCAGGATGATACCGACATCAGGCGAACGCTGCTTTATCTTGCGCGACAGTGTCAACCCGCTTTCGGACGGACCATCAATATCAATCAGGACCACGCCAGGTGACAGGGCGTCTATGGTAGACAGGATATCGTCACTAACCTCCGCAGTACCGGTAACTTCGATGTCTCCTGCCGGAGCAAGCGAACGCTCGATTCCCTGCCGCAGCAGGAATTGCTGACTGACAACGAAGATGGTTATTTTGTCATTTCTATTCATAAGTCTCCAAGCGGGCTCAGTTTTCACCTCTTTTTTATTATCCACCGCCGAAATCCAGTTCTGCGGTTGCTCTCCCACTGAGTCATATCAGGCCCTGCCAGGTGGAGGCGGCTGGCCTCAATTAAATTTAACTACGACTTCAATATAGCATCCGGACATAAAGCCAGGCATAAAGGTCATAAAGTTTCCGTAAAGAATTCATTAAGGTTTCGTTAAGATAGAAAGGAGCCCAGCGCTTTGAGGGGAATACTGCCAGCCGTGGACTATCATCACCTGGATTGTCGCACTGATTCTTCAGGAGATGGACATAGGGGTCTCGAAAGAAGCGGCCTGCTCCAGCCGAAGGTCAGCAGCGCCTGCCTGGCTAAGTAGAATATCGTCTTTTTTTCGCGAGCCGACTAGCTGTGTGCCTTGCCTCCTGGACCCCGACCCTCCGGAAAGGGTGGCATATTGCCGAAGTAGACCTTGGTGTGAGGCCAGGGAATCTCTATGCCCTCCTCGTCAAAGACTTTCTTCAGCCGCTTGCGGAGCTCTCCGGCTACATCCCACTGCCGGATGGGCTTGGTATCACCGAGTATCTTGATATCGATACCTGATGCTCCCAATTCATCTACCCGCAGCACCTGCGGTGCTTTCAGGATAAACGGCGCCCACTGTGGGTCCTCGGCGAGTTCCTTGCCCACCCGGTTTATCACCGTAATCACACGGTCCAGGTCTTCACCGTAAGCGACACTCACGTTCAGGTTGACCCTTGACCATCCCCTGGTATAGTTGCTGGCCACTCGAATCTCCCCGTTGGGCACCACGTGGACTATGCCGTCCAGGTCCCGCAGCACCGTCCGCCTCAGGTTAATGTCCTCCACCAGTCCGCCTACGTCGGCAATTTTTACCACATCGCCCACGCGGTACTGGCTCTCGAGTATAATGAACAGCCCGGCGAGGAAGTCTTTAATCAGGCTTTGTGCGCCGAAACCAATAGCGATACCGGCTACACCCAAGCCAGCCAGGATAGGCGTAATATCTATATCCAGCTCGGAGAGGACCATAAAGACCGTAACAAAAATTACGGCAACCTGTCCCACATTGACCAACACCCTCGATAGTGTATCGGCCCTCTTTTTGACCTCGTCTTCAGGTTCGCCGGCTTGGCGAGACATAGTGGCGGCAATTACTCTGGAAGTGAACCGGCTTAAGAGGATGATAGTCGCCATGGCAAGAACAATAATCAGGGCGATTCGCCAACCATGTACCCCAATCCAGTCCGTGACCGGTGTCAGTGCAACGCCCATTATATTCAGCACTACCAGTATCCCTGCCACGCCACTGGTCAGCAGTATCACTGTCCAGAAGATATGGAGCAGGCGGCCAGCCATGCCGGCCGTCTTCTTTGCGGCTACCTCGCTCTCGTACCACCTTATCACCACGCCAAGCAAGGATGCTGCTGCGTAAATGCCCAGCAAACTCAGCACAATCAATAGCCCTCTGGATAACCCCGACAGGAACCCCGGCTCCAGAGGCAGCGCCCTCGTCGCCAGGTACAGGCCAAGCAGAATAATGATTATGGAAAGAGGCTTGTCCAGTGAGGATACCAGTGAGGATACCATGGAGTCACCCAGTTTGGTCCCGGTTCTCTGTGCCAGTCTCCGGGCGGCCCTCGCCATGTAGAAATGTGAAAGCCAGGCAAGCGCCACCGACACGACCAAAATGAGCAGACCTAGCCACCCCTGGCTAAAAAAGGAACCGCCAAATACCCGCTCTAACATTCTAATCCCCCTGTCGTTACTTGGATGGACTGACCAAGATGGCCTTCAGCATCCGATTCATATTGTAACCCATTATTGATTGATAGCCAATAGGAAGCATCCGCCGTCAGGCGAATCCGCCCCTGGATGCAATAGACCTGTTGCGCGTGAGGCTGGAATGCGGTTCACCGCAGCAGTCAGGACAGTTCTTGTCTTGACTTGATATCAGGCTTGGGGTAATGTGTGACTATGCCGGTCCGCAAGAAGAAAAGCGCCTACACTTTATACAGCCTGGTCAGGACACTCTTTGACGAGGCGGCACTGGCGGCACTTGGCCTCTGGCTTTTGCCCAGGCTGGGCGTGAACGTTCCCGTCTGGTTCCTGGCTGCGTTCATGGTGGCATGGGCGGTTTATTCCCTTTTGACTTCCAGGCTGGTGGCAAAGGTTGTCGACAGGGCAGCTGCTGTTGGGGCGGAGACCCTAATCGGCGTCAAATGCACCACAATCACGCCATTATCCCCGTACGGCTATGTGCGGGTTGGCAGCGAGCTATGGCGGGCGTGTGCAATAGCGGGAGACATATATGCCGGGGCAGAAGTGGTTATTGAAGGTATCAACGGGCTCACTCTGCTGGTTAAACCATCTATGGAGGTCAGCTTTGACGAAGCTGCACATACCAGCTCAGAGACCGGAATGAGTTGCGCGCAAAACAAGGGCAGCAGCCAGTGTAGTGTCTTACAAATGTCTTTACAGTCTCTGTCATTCCGGACTTGATCCGGAATCCATGTTTGCCCCTGGATTCCAGCCTGCGCTGGAATGACATCAACATCCATCATACGTCAAGATATATACGAGACACTA
>JAUYDJ010000051.1 GCA_030690025.1 Chloroflexota bacterium
CAGCGTAATGATGCCGTTGCCGGCTAGACCACCCGCTACGCTCAGGGTGACAGCTGAATTTGCGTCATTCTGAGTGTAGCGAAGAATCTCGATCATTGCGCGAACTTTTGCCACTAAGCACTAGTTGGCCCCGGGCATACATAGGCCGGACCCCGGCCTATGTATGTTCTTTGGAGATTCTTTCCGGAGCTTGCTCCGCGCAAGTGTCTTAGGAGGGTTGTTTTTCCCGTTGGACAATGCCGCGGATTAGCGGGTAAATAAATTCTTATCACCGGTGCTTCCGCCAGTCCCTACGAAATCAGGTAGCCCCCGTCCACCACGATTAAGCTGCCGGTCATGTAGCTGGCCAAGTCGGATGCCAGAAAGAGGACTACCCGCGCCACATCATCGGCGTTACCCATCCGCCCCAGGGCCATGCGGGCCATGAATGCCTTCAGCTCGGCCTTACCTCCCCCGGCGGCTGGTTGCTCGCTCAAACGTGATGCCACGCCCTGTGTCAGGGTACCGCCCGGGGCAACGGCCCCAGTGCGCTGCCTTATAACCAGCCCGGGGCAGGCTATTGGCGAGGTGATATCAAGGGGTTAGTCCGGCCCGGTGGCGGGTGCCGGCCCTTCTTCAGGTTCGTCTTCGGTGGCTGATGAGCGGTCGCGCTGCCAGCGGTGGATTTCGTCCAGTGCCGGCGGCGCTACACTGAATACCTCTATGTCTTGCGGGAATTGCACCATGTGCCCTTCGCGGATGAAGAGCATCCCCACCTCGTCAGCTTTAAGGGTATCGTCTATTTTCCGGGCGATGTGCTCGTATCTTTTCCGCGAGGACTCAATATAGAACTCGGTGACCATTTTGGCTACCTTGTGACTCATGAAGCCCATGATGAGGCATCTTTCCCAGTCCATGTTTTCTTCGGCCAGCTCCTTGTCCTCGGTGGCCTCAAGCACGGCGCCGCACTGGCACCTTTCCCGGGCAATCTGGTAGCTCGATGGATTCAGTCGCTCCATTACCTTCAGGCCGTTCTCACCGGACAGCACAATCGACTCGTGGTAGACGTGGGTTACCTTGCTGATTTTAGATTCAAGGTTGGCGATATGCTGGCCCACCTGTTCCCAGTACGCCTTGAACTTTTCGACGTAGTCGGCGGGGGCGCCTTCTCCCGAATACAGCAGCGTCACCAGGTAGAGCTTTCGCTTGCCCTTGAAGCTGGCCGCGTCCGGTCTTTCTATTTTGCCCAGCTGTTCCGTTATCGTATCCTTTTATAGTTTGATTGTATCATCATCCGCCAGTCTGGCGCTAGCTGCTACTGCCCGGTGAGCGACGAGTAGAACTTATCGGCGGGCTCCGGCGATGAGTAAAGCTCTTTGGCCAGCATTATCTTACCCGCGGCTTTCAGTCTGGCCAGCCCCTCCCGGCATTCGCGGCGGGACAAGCTGGCGACCCAGTTACGGCAGGCATCCGGGCGGAAGGCGTATATGCGGCAGTTGGCCCGTTGCTGCTTCCAGGTGAGGAAGACGCAGCCCCGGGCGGTCTGCCGCAGCAGGTAGCCTATCGTGGTCATCTGTACGTACCTGGAGATAAAGTCGGTGGTGGATATACCCAGTCCCCGGGCCATAGCGGCCGCCGCATCGGGTGAAAGCTGCGGCTGGTAGCACTGGCAGCAAAGACCGCAGCGAAAGCACTCGATCGGGGGGAGCGTTTTGCCCACCGTGTGCTTATCGCCATTCAAAGTCCGCAGGTAAAACGTCATATCAATACCAATTTTACCTGTTAGCGGTGAGCTTTAACAACCCCAGTCTCAATTATTTGACAGGATAGCTTCACCACGCTATCATCAAAGTATATAGATGAGTTGGCTGTTATCTAACGGCGTTTTTGATAATCCCCCGTGAGCGAACTCTCCATACCACTTTGATAATGGGTTTTCCCGGCGTGCTTTGCACCAGTTTCAATGTTGTCGAGGTAACAAAATAGTAGAAGGAGGTAGAAATTGGCAGCTTACAAGGTAGCCTGTGTGCAGCTAGAAATCAAGGACAGTGATACCAAGGCGGATAGAATTGCCCGCGCCGAGCAGCTTATGGACAAAGCGGCCGGCGCCAACCTCTTCGTGTTGCCCGAAGTGTGGAATGTGGGCTGGTGGTGCTATGACCAGTGGCCGAGCGGGGCCGAGCCAATCAATGGCGAGACCATTTCCCGGATGGCGGCCAAGGCCAAGCAGTTGAATGCCTATATCCTGGCCGGCAGTATCGTGGAGAAAGCCGAAGACGGCAACCTCTACAATACCTCGGCGCTGTTGGACCCGCGGGGTAAGGTTATCGCCAAGTACAGCAAGATGCATACCGTGGCCTGGGAATCGGTGGGGGCTTTAGAGGGGAAAATAGTGCAGAAAGGTAAAGACCTGGTCGCCGTCAAGACCGACGACCTCGGTGTCATCGGTCTATCCATCTGCTACGACCTGCGCTTCCCCGAGCTATACCGCAAACTGGCCGTCCATAAGGGGGTCGAGGTATTTATTTGCGTGGCCGGCTGGGCCATGGTCAGGGTGGACGACTGGCGCTGCATGATACACGCCCGGGCTACGGAAAACCTGTGCTACGTCATCGCCGTCAACTGCTGCGGCGTCAACCGCGGCAAGCAGTATGCCGGCTATAGCCGCATCGTCAACCCGCACGGGACGATTATCGGCAGCGGCAATATCTATGAGACCGTCGTCGAGGGCAAAGTGGATATCGAGGACGTTTATAAGACCCGGAAGCAGATTCCAGCCTTTGAAGACCGCTGTCTCGAAGTATAAAAGCTATACCGGATGGTGTTTGAGTTGGTGAGGTGAGATGGCCGACCTGAGTGTGGAATTTGCCGGTGTCAGGTTCAAGAACCCGGTGCTGGTTGGCTCCGGTGAGCCAACATACAGCATCGAGAACATGAGGCAGTGCATCGAGGCCGGGGCCGGCGGCATAGTGGCCAAATCGGTCAGCAATAGCCCGGGCCTCAGGCGGATGTTCAGCACCTGGCGGATTCTTAACGAAAAGCACGAGGTCGCCCGGGGCAAGGTGCCGCGGCTGTTTACCTTCTATGCGCGCGGCGGCGCCTCGCGTAAAACGCTCGACGAATGGCTGGCGGTGCTCAAAGAGGGTAAGAAGATAGCTGATGCCCATGATGCGGTGCTGATTGGCAGCGCTATGGGCCCGGATATATCTTCCTGGCGGGAGCAATGCCAACGGATGGAAGATATCGGCATACGGATGGCCGAGCTCAACTTTGGCTGTCCGCACCCGGCGTCGATGAAGCTGGAGCATAAGGAAGGGATGGAAATTGGGCAGGACGTCGAGCTTTCCGCCGAGATTGTCCGGGCAGTGACCGGCGCCGTCTCCATCCCGGTTATCGTTAAGCTGACCCCGCAGGTGCCGGATGTGGTGGAGATTGCTCAAAAAATGAAGGAGAGCGGCGCCGCTGGCGTGACCATGTTTAACCGGTTTGTGGGCTTTGTCGTTGACGTGGAGGCCGCGAAACCTGTGATTGAGGGCTGGGCAGGTGTGGGTGGGCCCTGGGTCAAACCACTTACCCTGAGGTGGATATCTAAGGTCTACGCCGCCATGAACGACTTTCCCGTCTCCGGCTCTAACGGCCCCTACGACTGGAAGGATGTGGTCGAGTTTATGATGTCGGGGGCGACCACGGTGCAGCTGTGCACGGTCTTTCTGGTGAAAGGGCTCGATTACGTTAAAGATGTCGTTGCCGGGCTGAATGCCTTTCTGGATAGAAAAGGCTATAAAAGCGCCCGGGAGATAATCGGCCTGGCGGCTAAACAGGCGCTGCTTTACGATGATATATTCAGGCTGGGCCGGGTGCGGGCAACCATCGACGAAGCGCGGTGCACCGCCTGCGGCATCTGCCTGAGGTCGTGCATGTTCCGTGCCATACAGTCTGAAGACGGGCGGTACCGGGTTAGCCAGGACAATTGCGCTGGCTGCGAGTTGTGTTTCAGCCTGTGCCCGGCGGATGCTATCAGGTTTGTGCCCGCGCCAGTTAGTGCCAGCTAAGGAGGGGCTTTGAGTAAAGTATTGTACGTAGACTACGACCGCTGTAACGGCTGCGAGCTGTGCGCGCTGCACTGCTCCTTTGCCAAGACCGGCACCTTTAACCCGAGACGGTCACGGGTGCAGGTCATCGGCTGGGAGGAAAAGGGGCTATTTGTCCCGGCCTTGTGCCAGCACTGCGCTAACCCACCCTGCGCCCCGGCCTGCCCGGAAAGCGCCATAATCAAGGACGGTAAGACGGGCACCGTGTCCATCGACTATGCCACCTGCAAGGACCGTTTCAGCTGTATCCCGGCTTGTCCCTACGGCGCAATAACCATCGACCCGGCGACCAAACGCGTTATCCAGTGCGATTTGTGCGGCGGCGACCCGGTCTGCGCTAAGGTCTGCCCCATCGGCGTCATCCAGTTTGTGGAGGAGGAAAAGCTGCCGGTCAAGCGGGAGGCATACCTGGAAAAGTATGGTGAGACACTTGCCTCGATGCCGGGGCGGGTGGTAAAGGAGGGGAGCCGATGAGCGCACCATTCTACGGTTGGGCCGGCTGTATCCTGGATGTTGACCTGACGTCAGGCAAAATAGTTAAAAAGAAGCTGGATAAGGACTTTGCCGTCAAGTATATCGGCGGCAGCGGCTTCGGTGTCCGGCTGCTCTATGATGAGGTCGGGCCGGATATCGACCCGCTCGATGAACGAAACGTCACCTACATCGGCCAGGGGCCGTTAAGCGGCACGCTGGCCCCGGCCTCGGGTCGCTATGATATTGTCAGCAAAGCGCCCATTACCGGCATCTTCAACCGCACCAACGGCGGCGGTTTCTTCGGCCCGGAGATGAAATACGCCGGCTACGACCTCATCATTATCCGCGGCAAATCGCCCAAACCGGTCTATCTATGGATTAACGACGACCATGTTGAACTGAGAGACGCTAAGCACCTCTGGGGCAAAGACACCTGGGAGACGCAGCGGTTAATCCGTGAAGAGCTTAACGACCATAGCGTCCGCACGCTCAAGATAGGCCCGGCGGGGGAGAACCTGTGCTACTGCTCCTGCATTATCTCTGATTTGGCCCGCGCTGCAGGTAGGGGAAGTACCGGGGCGGTGTGGGGCTCCAAGAACCTGAAGGCCATCGCTGCCCGCGGCACCAAGGGCGTGAAGGTCGCTAAACCAGAAGAGTTTGTGGAATACTGCAACATGCTGGTGCAGCGCTTCAAGCAGGACCCCTACTACGAGATGCACTCGGCTTGGGGCACACTGGGCACAGTGTCCACACCGGCTTTAATCGCCAAGTACCGCGGGCCGGACCTGCCCAGTTTGCATCACCAGAACTTCGCCCCCTTCATGAAGAAGAACATCGCCTGCTTTGGCTGCTCCATTCACTGCAGTCACTGGTATGAAGTCCACGAGGGCAAGTACAAGGGGACGGTGGGCGAGGGCCTGGAAGCCGTCTGCACCCTCTACTCCGGCGTTATGGCCCGCATGGCCGACCCGGCCTGGCAATGCACTTTCAACACCCGGTGCAACCAGCTCGGTGTCCATAACGAGCACCCCGGCGAAGCCATTGCCTGGGCATTCCGGCTTTACCAGGAAGGCATTATAACCAAAGCGGACACCGACGGTCTGGAGCTGACCTGGGGCAATGAAGATGTCTTCCTCGAATTGCTGCGTAAGATGGCCTGCAAGGAAGGTTTCGGCAAAATACTGGATGGCTACCCGGTGCGCGGCCCGCAGTGGCTGGGGCGCAACTCGGAGATATATGCCAGCCATAACAAGGGTAATCCCACCTACGGCGACGGCGAGCTCAGGCTCGGCTCATCATGGGCTTTAGCCCAGGGCTGCAATACGCGCGGCCGCGACCACCTTACCGGGGCACCGTGGAACCTCACCCAGGGGATGTTCAAGGAGATGCCGGACGAGTTGCTGGCCAAACTGGGACAGGAAAGATATGGCGACCCCGCCGTGCTCGCCGAGAAGTGGGGCACCAACCCCGGGAAAGCCCGTCTTGTCTACGACTACGAGCACAACTGCGCCCTGGCCGATATGTCCGGCGTGTGCAAGTTCAACGCCGAGTACGCCTTCTACGAGAAGGGCATTCACCTGGATGATTTTGCCCGTCTGCTCACCCTGGCGACCGGAGTGAGTTACACGGTTCAAGATGTGGTCCACGCCGCCGAGCGGGAGATGCTGCTGGAAAGGTCGTTCAATGCCCGCGAGGGCATCCGCAAAGAGGACGATTACCCGCCGCTGTACACCTGGCAGCTCAAGCACGGCAAGCCCAACCCCATTTACGATTACTCCCAGTACAAGATAACCATCGCGGAATTGACGACGCTGCTCGATGAATACTACCGCTGGCGCGGCTGCGATATTGCTACCGGCATCCCGCTGAAGTCAAAGCTGGAAGAGGTCGGGCTGAAGGATGTGGCCAAAGACCTCGCTCGGCGCGGCCTGCTGCCCAAGCCACCACCGGTATTTACGCCTCCGGAGAACCCGCAGGACATGCTGCACGCTGACTAGCCTTCGGAGTCAACCTGAGAGGAATCGCGCACGGAGCATGACTTCTACCGGTTTGCCCATGATTTGATGACTTCAGCCGAGTCTACCACCTCGCCGAAGTAAAGGCCTATGTTCCGGATAGTGCTGTTGTGCAGGTCTTCGGCGGTGGCGGCAGTGCAATCCCTCAGGAAAACGATATAGTAGTCCTTCATGAAGCCATCCCGGGCGGTGGTCTCAACACAGCAGTTGGTGGCCACGCCGGTTATTAGCAGCGTCCTGATGCCATTACTTCTCAGGATGAGGTCGAGATTGGTATCGGCGAAAGCGCCGTAGCGGTGCTTCTGCACGATAATTTCGCCGGGCAGCGGGTTGATGCCGCCGTAAAACTCCACTCCCCAGGAGCCCTGCTCCAGAGGCACATATTCTCTATACCTGCGCTTATCCCGGCGCCAGTTATGCTCCAGCCACACGTCAGAAATATATTGGTGGCCCGGGGCGTAGTAGACCGTCTGGATATAGACGATGGCCAGCCCCGCTTCCCTGGCTTTGCCGATAAAACCGACTAACCGCGGCGTCATGTCCTGGACCAGTTTTACATTCATGCCTTCCCTCTGCAGAAAGCCGCCGTCAGCACAAAAGTCGTTCTGCATATCCACAACAATAAGGGCAGTGTGCTCTGGTGCGACTTTTTTCGGCAGGGTATCCAGCATGCGGGCTACAACCGGCGCCAGCTCTTTATCCATATCTCTGAGCATCTTATCCCTCCTTACGGGTAATAAGTCACGGGTGCTGATATTTTCTACCAGTGGACAAGGGCCTGTCAAGTGTTTTACTGGTTCTACTCAATCATGGTTGTCATTGCGAGGAGCGCAGCGACGAAGCAATCTCATTCCGCACCCATCCGAGATTGCTTCGCTTCGCTCGCAATGACACCGACAACTAAGACTGAGTAAAGGCGTTTTGCTGCCATCCTTGACAAACCCACAACAAGCGTGTTACATTAGTGGCAATCAAATATGTAAAGGCGTGGAGCGAGACTAGTAAGTTTCGAGCGGGGCAAAGAGAGTCGGGGAAGGTGTGAGCCGATGCCAGGCGCGGAAGCTGAATGGACTCGGGAGCCGCAAACCGAAAGCTAGCAGCAAGTAGGCTTTGCCGCAGAGGAAGCGTTATCAGTTCCCAGGGTATAAGTATGCGCTCCAGTACCCGCTTGAGAAAGTCGTCGCTGACTAAGAAGGGTGGTACCGCGGAAGTAAGCCTTCTGCCCCTTGGGGTAGAAGGCTTTTTTAGTTAAGGAGGTAATATGTTGCTGACATGCACCTGGGCCCCGCGCGGGGCCGAGTAGAGATATACACCATCGTGGCAAATAAAACTAAATAAGGAGGATTAGCATGGACTTAACCAGGATTGAACTCAGCGAAAAAGAAATGCCCACCGCGTGGTATAACGTCCTTCCCGACCTGCCCACGCCACTGCCCCCCGAGCTGCACCCCGGCACCAAGGAGCCATCTCGACTCCCGCCGCCGCTGTTCCCCGAGGCCATTAACGACCAGGAGTTCAGCAAGGAGCACTACATCGATATCCCGGAAGAGGTGCAGGCGATCTACAAGATGTGGCGGCCGACGCCGCTTTACCGGGCCTTCCGGCTGGAGAAAGCTCTGGATACCCCGGCCAAGATTTTCTATAAATACGAAGGCGTCAGCCCGGCCGGCAGCCATAAGCCCAATACGGCCGTCGCCCAGGCCTTCTACAATAAACAGCAGGGCACCAAGCGTCTCACCACCGAGACCGGCGCCGGCCAGTGGGGCAGCGCCCTGGCCATGGGCTGCATGATGTTTGGTATCGAATGCAAGGTCTACATGGTCAAGGTCAGCTACTACCAGAAGCCTTACCGCCGCATCATGATGGAGACCTGGGGCGCTAAGGTTGTCCCCAGCCCCAGCACCGACACCGAGATTGGACGCCGCATCTTAAAGGAGAACCCGGACTCTAACGGCAGCCTGGGTATCGCTATCAGTGAAGCTATCGAGGATGCCTTTAATCACGGTGATACCAAGTACGCCATCGGGAGCGTGGCCAACCACGTCCTGCTCCACCAGACCATCATCGGCGAGGAATCAAAGAAACAGATGGAGAAGGTAGGCCTCTACCCGGATATCATCATCGGCTGCATTGGCGGAGGGTCCAACTTCGCCGGCATGTTCCTGCCCTTTATCAAGGACAAGATTAAGGGTAAGAAGAAGGACCTGCGCATCATCTGTGTTGAGCCGCAGGCCGCCCCCAGCCTGACCAAGGGCGTCTATGCCTGGGACTACGGCGATGCCGCCGGGATGGCACCCATACTCAAGATGTACACCCTCGGCCATACCTTTGTGCCGCCGCCAGTGCACGCGGGCGGTCTGCGCTATCACGGTAAGGCGCCTATCCTCTCCCATCTCTACAAGGCGGGGCTTGTCGAGGCCAAGGCCGTCTACCAGATACCCGTCTTTGAGGCCGGCGTCAAGTTCGCCCGCAGCGAAGGCATCATTCCCGCCCCCGAATCGTCTCATGCCATCAAGGTAGCCATTGACGAAGCCCTGGCCTGCAAGGAGCAGGGTAAGTCGAAGACCATCCTCATCGCGCTGAGCGGGCACGGACACTTCGACATGGGTGCTTACGATGAGTACCTCTCCGGGAAGCTGCAGGACTACGAGTATCCCGCCGAGAAGGTAAAAGAGGCGCTCGCCGCACTGCCTCAGGTCCCGGAAAAGTAAACAGTCCCAGGACATATTTTGAAGAAGGGGGCCTCAGCCCCCTTCTTCTTTTTTATAGATGAGGCGCATGAATATCCAGCCAAATGGCCTTTGCACGCGGTTCTGTTCAATAATGTCTGGTATTAATCCGAAGTAACTGTCATTGCGAGTCCCGATGAAATCGGGGCGAAGCAATCTCGACGCAAATCAAAAGACGAGAGCCTGTGAGATTGCTTCGTCACCCCGATGAAATCGTCCCGACAGGTCGGGACTCGCAATGACGATTTTAATTTGCTTATCAAAGCAACCAAGCTTCAGTAAAAGGTTCACGCACGTTATTTGACTTACCCACGCCATCCCCGTGTATAATGTTTTTATGAAGGGGAAAATCAAGTACCTGCTGGTCAGCCTCAGCCTGGTCCTGCTGCTTACCCTTTCCCTGGGGACCGGCTGTTCCGCACTGCCGTTCCCAATGCCAATCCCGGCACCATCCAACCCGGCACCAACTCCGCCACCCCAGGTCACGGCGCCGCCCAACCCGGAATGGACACTTCCGCCACCGAGCCGTCCCGCTCAGCCGCTGCCCGACTTTGTCTCGGTGGTGGCTAAGGTCAAGCCGTCGGTAGTCGCCATCAATACCGA
>JAUYDJ010000168.1 GCA_030690025.1 Chloroflexota bacterium
ATGACGAAGTCCTGGGAAAACTCGATGTTCTTCAGGGTGTTCTTCTTTTGGCCTTTGTTCAGGCCAAAGGAGACGCAGATGATGGGCGGCTTGGCGCATACCGGGGTAACGAAGCTAAAAGGCGCTGCATTGGTCTTGCCATCCTCACCCACCGTAGAAATGAGGGCCACCGGTAACGGCGCAATAGCGTTCCCTATCAGGTCATGCAGCTCCTGCCGCGTCAGCTTGGCCGTTTCAATCTTCATGTCGCTTATCCTCCTCGGTTGTAATATATTACTATTAGACTAATCGGGCCGGGTTGTCAACCCGGCCGCCCCCTTTCAGCTCGGTAAAATCCCGTCCGGGTTGCGGTTGGCCATGAGGCTCTCGTATTTGGGTAACAGGCGGGACTGGTAGAGCTGCTCCATCCGGTCGAGGAGACCGGCCGGGTCGGGGTCGGAGACTAAAATTGCGCCCGTATCCTTATTGACAAAGGAAACAATGGTGTTCAGGTGTTCGGTAATGCCGCCCGTGCTCTCCAGTATGCCGATAATCTTGCCTTCGTCATAGGCAATGGCGAACTCGCCCAGGGTGCCCGAGCGGCCGCCGGCAAAGACTACCACATCGCAGGAGCGGATATTCTCAATCTCACGGCCCATCAGGCCGCTGCCGGTGTATATTAGCGCGTCGTAGCCGCGCACCGGGGATTCAAACTTGGTCACGTGCTCCTCAAAGTTCAGGGCTGGCGAAACCCCCACCACAATACCCCCCAGGCTCTTGGCTCCTTTGACCGCCTCGTGGGGCAGCCCGGGGCAGGCTCCGGTGATGAGCACATAGCGGCGGCGGCCAATCTCCCTCCCTAAAGCGTACACTTTCCGGGATACCTCGGCCGGGATATTCCCGCCTGACGACCCCATCACGCCTACCGTCATCCTGGGGAAAGGTCGCGCTATCTGCTGCCTGTCTTCAGCCACTTTATTCTCCTTATCAACCTTTAACCGGTACACCCACCGTTCATTCTATCATTTTTGCGGCAAACTAAAAGTGAGGCGGCACCATCTCTATACTCTATCTTCCCGCGAAACTCAGAAAAAAGCTTTCAAATCCCCCATTTCCCCCTTTATAAAATCCCGATTCACTTTGTTCATGCGGGATTCCGTATGAGTGTAACGAATCGGAAGGGGGATTAAAGGGGATTTTGGTCGGTTTGTGGAAGCCTTCCGTAACCGTCCGCCTTGCCCCGGCTTCAGTGTCTGCGCTATAATTCAGAGATTATGAACGCCAGATTTCATACCCTGTCGGGGGGCATAGCCGCCTCGTTGCTTATCCCGGTGCTCGGCGTCAATAGCGTGTTTTTCTGGGCGTCCTCGGTCTTGATTGATGGTGACCATTACCTGGATTACCTCTACCGCAACCGGCTGAAGGACTTCAGCGTTAAGCGCATGTTCGATTTTCATGGGCACTTGTTCCGGAACGGACAGCGGCAGAATTTCCTGGGGCTGAATATCATGCACACCGTGGAGGCCCTGCTGCTGGTTTATGGGTTGAGCGCCCTCACCGGCTGGCTCTGGCTCAAGGCAGTGCTGTGGGGCATGTTATTCCACATGCTGGTGGATGTTATTTACCTTTACGTTCGGGGACGGCTGTTTCGCCGGGCGCTCTCGGTCATCGAGTATGCCATCCGCTGGCGGCGGATGAAGCGACAGGGACTGCAGCCGGAACTACCCTATACCTCGACTCTGCAGCTGATGTTTGGGACGCCGCAAGGCCAGGTAGGGGAATCCGACCACCAGGACTGAGAAGTTTCCCCAAAACAGTATCCATACCACCTGCGACAGGCTCTGGTGGAAGAGGGAAATAGCCACTACCTCAGCCAGAGTCACCAGGTCAGCCAGCAGCAATAGCCGGAAGTCGCGTATAGCCAGGCTGTAGTGCACCAGCACCACGTTTAGCGAGAAAAGGAGCATAGCCGTGGCGTACCAGCTGACCAGGTACACCGCTTCCAGATAAGCCCTGCCGAAGAAAAGCCGCACAATAAGGTCGGGGAAGCCCCAGGAAATCAGCGTCACCGTCCCCGAGAGAGCAAAAGCTATCCCTAAACTCTGCAGCAGGGTATTCCTGGTGTCACCGCCCAGGGCATGGCTCTCAGTGACTCTCGGCAGCAGTATGAAAGATACCGCCATGGGTAAGAAGATAACCACTTTACCCACGGTGGCTACCGAGTTGTACAACCCGGCTTCCTTACCCCCGAAGAAGTGAGTCACCAGCATCACATCCACGCTGGCCGGCATGGACAAAAAGAGCGCCAGGATGAGGGTGGGCAGCAGAATCGGGCCCAGCCTGGGGTGGTAGCTTTCCGTGCTGCGGACGCCCTTTAGCACCTGCTTGCGCACCAGGGCCAGTCCCAGCAGTGTTGCTACGGTGGTGGAGGCGAGCAGCGCCCCGACGGCGCCCGTCAGGTCCCAGCCAACCAGGACAAAGGCGACGCCAAATAGCAGTTTAAGCCCCTGGGACGTCAAGTATCCGGTCAGGCCGAGGTCGCGAAACCTCTGAAACCCCTGCTGAAATCCGAGCACCACATCCAGCGCCAGCGCCGTGAACAGGGAAAAAGCCAGGACTATTACCGGCAGGCTAGAGCTAAGGTGAAAGAAAGCCGCTACCGGCCGGGCGGCCAGGATGAAGGCCAGGGAAGGCAGCAGGCATAGCAGGCCCAGCCTAATGCCCAGCTTGATATAGGTGCCGACTGCGGCTACTTCTCCGGCCCTGGCCCTGACCTCCGCGACGTTGGTGGCGATAGCCTCGCGCAATGCCTGCCCGACCAGGCAGGCGATGTAAAAGATGGCGAACAGAGCGCCCAGTATGCCGAACGCCTCGGGGCCCAGCACCCGTCCCATCACTACCAGATATAGATAGGCAAAGGCGTAGCCGCTGCCGGTGGTAATAAGCAGAAACCCGGTCGGTGAAGCCAGGCTTTGCCTCAGATAGCGGACGGCCAGTTTTATCATTAGCTCCCCTCTTCCCTGACCAAAAGGTACATATTATGGTTGACCTTCATCAGC
>JAUYDJ010000246.1 GCA_030690025.1 Chloroflexota bacterium
GTAAATCAACGGTGGGCCTGTCAAATATCTCCAATGGCGCGCCGGCCCATCTGCGGCCGTATCTGAACCGCACCTATCTGATTATGCTGATGAGATACGGGCTTTACTCGGCCATTGTTGATGCCTTTGACACCGAGCTCATCGATATTGCCCGCGGCTAGAAGCCGGAGCTGGTCAGCCTGGTGCAGCGGGTAGTGGATGGGGAAAAGCCTGACCTGGCATCGCTGAGCGCCGAAGAGGTCAAATACGTGAGAACAGTCAGGGTGCTCACCGGGGAATCGCTCTATTCGCACTCCTGGCTCGAGGTATAGTCTGCCCACAGAGGATTCCAGCAATGTCCAGTCAGACTCTCAATTACGGTTATAAAGTCGCTTACCAACTTGCCACCGAACAGATGGCTAAAGTCGATATAGCGGAGCAGTGTGCGCGAAGTGATGCCCGGTGTTGGGAAGTTGATGCTGCGAAGATAGTTGTTCTCGAATACTTGAACCGTTTACATGAAATTTCACTGCCTGATGTCGACGTTTCGGCTAAAGATGGGCAGCCGGTCCCGATAAAGGATAAAATTCTTATTCTCCACTACTTCACTCTTGCCACGGGCAGGCCGCTTTCCAGTAAGCTGATTACCTATAAAGAGCTGCCGGGCGGGATGACCTATTTGCCCACGTTCACCAAGAGAGCGATTAAGCCGGTAGTGGACAACTTTGGTGGTGAACCGCGGCGGTTGATGGATGTGGCGAAGGAGTTGGGCGGTTACCGGGCGGACTTTGGTGATGCGGGCGTGACCGTTAACGCTTTTCCGCGGGTGCCCATCACCTATGTCCTGTGGCGCGGCGATGAAGAATTCCCGGCGCAGGGGAATATCCTGTTCGACAGCACCGTTACCGACTATCTAACCATCGAAGATATCAATGTGCTTTGTGAGACAATAGCCTGGAGGCTGGTGAAGCTGTCAAAGGTGGGAGGTGATAACCCTGGTAGAAGATAGAGAGAAATTGAACGAGATTTTATCTCATTACAGCGGTCACAAAGAGGAGCTTATCCCGGTACTGCAGGAAGTCCAGGAAAAGTACCGCTATCTGCCGGCGGATGTCATGCTGGAGATTGCCCGGTTCTTGCACGTGCCGGCGAGCACCGTTTTCGGGGTGAGCACTTTCTACGCCCAGTTCAAGCTGACTCCTTCCGGTAAGCACGTGGTCAGAGTATGTCGTGGGACCGCCTGTCATGTGAAAGGTTCGCCGCGAATCCTGCGTGAGGTAGTGAACCGGTTGGGTATCAAACCGGGACAGACCACCGGCGACTGGGAGTATACGCTGGACACGGTGGCCTGTATCGGTGCCTGTGCTCTGGCGCCGAATATGACCATAGATGATGAGACTTACGGGCAGGTGACAGCCAGGAAAGTTGCGGAGGTTTTTGGTGACAGAACCAGAAGGGGGTAAAGTGCCCGCCCAGCGGACTATCTTTTTCTGCCACGGAACGGGATGTTGTTCCGGCAAGGCCATGGCAACCCGGGCAGCCCTGGAGAAGGCGGTTGCCGAAGCGGGTATGGCCGGTGTTAAGGTAGACTTCACCGGCTGCCACGGCTTCTGCCAGCAGGGGCCGATTGCGGTGGTTGAGCCGGAAGGTATTTTTTACACTCATGTTTCACCTGATGATGTCAAGGAGATTGTCCAGTCCCATTTGAAAGATGGCCAGCCGGTAACCCGTCTCTTTTACCACGACCCAATAACTGGCGAGGCGGTACCGCACTACCAGGACATAAACTTTTATAAGAAGCAGACGCGTCTGATACTGCGCAACTGCGGCCGCATTAACCCGGAGCGGATTGGTGACTATATTGCGGCCGGTGGCTACCAGGCATTGCGTAAGGTACTGTCTGAGATGCGCCCGGAGCAGGTGATTGATGAGATTAAGCGCTCCGGTCTGCGCGGTCGGGGCGGGGCCGGTTTCCCTACCGGGCAAAAGTGGGAGTTCTGCCGCAATTCCCCGGGTAATCAGAAATATATGATTTGTAATGCCGATGAAGGTGACCCGGGTGCCTTCATGGACCGCAGCACCATGGAGGGTGACCCCTGTACCGTCCTTGAGGGGATGACCATTGCCGCTTATGCCATCGGGGCTACCGAAGGGTATATCTATATCCGGGCAGAGTATCCCCTGGCGGTTAAGCGGGTGCGGCTCGCTATCAAGCAGGCGGAGGAGAAGGGTTTTCTCGGTGAGAACATCATCGGGTCCGGCTTTAGCTTTCACGTACATGTCAAGGAGGGAGCCGGTGCCTTTGTCTGCGGTGAAGAGACGGCGCTGATGGCATCCATCGAAGGTAAGCGGGGTATGCCCCGTCCCCGTCCACCCTTCCCCGCCCAGGCTGGTTTGTGGGGTAAGCCCAGCAACATCAATAATGTGAAGACTTTGGCCTCAATACCGGTAATTATCACCCGGGGCGCGGACTGGTATGCCAAAATCGGCACCGAAAAGAGCAAGGGCACCGTGGTCTTTGCCCTCACCGGCAAGATTGCCAATAGCGGCCTGGTGGAAGTGCCCATGGGCACGCCGCTGCATGAAATTATCTATGACATTGGCGGCGGTATCCCGGGTGGCAAACGCTTCAAGGCCGTTCAGACCGGCGGTCCATCTGGCGGCTGCCTGCCGGTAAGCCATCTGAACCTGCCGGTTGACTATGAGTCGCTGACCGGGGCCGGGTCAATCATGGGGTCGGGGGGTATGGTGGTCATGGATGAAGACACCTGCTCGGTTGATATCGCACGTTACTTCATCTCCTTCACGCAATCTGAGTCCTGTGGCAAGTGTGTGCCCTGCCGGCTGGGGACCAAGCAGATGCTGGATATACTCAATAATATCACCAGCGGGAAGGGCAAATTGGAAGATATCGACCTGCTGCTGGATATGTGTGATGGGATTAAGGCTGGCTCACTCTGCGGCCTGGGGCAGACGGCGCCTAACCCGGTATTGACTACCATTCGCTACTTCCGGGATGAATATGAGGAGCATATTAAGAAACACCACTGCCGCGCCGCCGTCTGCCGCGGCCTGGTTACGGCGCCGTGCAGCCATACCTGCCCGGCGGGTATCGAGGTACCGCGCTATGTGCGTTTTATCAGCAAGGGTAAGCCGGATGAGGCCCTGGCCGTTATCCGCGAGAAGATACCCCTGCCGGCGGTGTGCGGGCTGGTATGTTTCCATCCGTGTGAGGCCAAGTGCCGCCGCGCCCAGCTTGATGAGGCGGTAGCCATACGTATGCTGAAGCGGTTTGCCGCCGAGCGGGGTAACGGCGCGTGGAAAGAAAAGGTTAAAGTTGCCAAGCCGACAGAGAAGCGCGTGGCCATTGTCGGCTCCGGGCCGGCGGGACTGACGGCGGCTTATTACCTGGCCAGGTTGGGCCATTCGGTGACTATCTATGAAGCCCTGCCCGAGCCGGGCGGCATGATGCGGGTAGGTATCCCGGATTACCGGCTGCCCAAGGATATTCTCAAGGCGGAGATTGATGAGATTGCGGCCGCCGGCGTGCAGATAGAGACCAACCGGCGGGTAGACTCGCCGGAGAGCTTACTGGCGCAGGGCTACGACGCCGTCTTTGTGGCCATCGGGGCGCACCGCGGACTCAAGATCGGGGTTGAGGGCGAAGATAACCCACGGGTCATCGAGTGTGTGAACTTCCTGCGTGAGGTAAGCCTGGGTAAGAAGGTAGCGGTAGGCAAGCGGGTGGCTGTTGTCGGCGGGGGCAACGCGGCGGTGGACACGGCACGGACGGCAGTCCGTCTCGGGGCTAAAGAGGTGACCATTATCTACCGCCGGACGCGTGCCGAGATGCCGGCCAGCTATGAAGAGATTAAGGAGGCCCTCGATGAGGGGGTGCAGATTTACTTCCTGGCAGCGCCGTCAAAGATAATCAGCGAGGACGGCGCGGTAAAGCTGGAGTGCGTCCGCATGGCGCTGGGGGCGATGGATGCCAGCGGACGGCGCCGGCCGGAACCGGTCAAGGGCAGTGAGTTCACCATGACCTTTGACACCATCATCGCGGCTATCGGCCAGCAGCCAGATATCCCCAAGTCGTTCGACCTGGCGGTGGGCAAAGGCGATGTCATCAAAGTGGATGATACGCTGGCGACGCCCAAGAAGGGTATTTTTGCCGGCGGTGACGCGGTTAGCGGGCCGGCTTCGGTGATTGAGGCTATTGCCGCCGGTAGACAGGCGGCTATCTCCATTGACAAATACCTGGGCGGGAGTGGCGATATTACCGAGGCGCTGGCGCCGCTTGAGACGGAGGTCGGCGCGCCGCTGGAAGAGACTGAAGAGAGACGACGGCCCGAAATGCCTGCGCTACCCGTAAAACAGCGGGCGCGCGGTTTCAAGCAGATAGAGCTGGGCTATACCGACCAGATGGCGATTGAAGAAGCCACGCGTTGTCTGAGGTGCGATCTTGAAGAGCGTGAATGATAAAGAGTTTGGCCTGGACGAAATCAGACTGACCATTGACGGCCAGGAGGTCAGGGCAAGAAAAGGCATGACCGTGCTGGAAGCCGCGCAGTCGGCGGGCATCTATATCCCCACCCTCTGCTGGACGGCTGACCTGGAGCCTTACGGCGGCTGCCGTGTCTGCGTGGTGGAAATC
>JAUYDJ010000257.1 GCA_030690025.1 Chloroflexota bacterium
TCATCCTGTCCACGGTATCACCGCTAAACTCCAGCGCCTTGTAGGTAGCGCCGTCAGCGCTAAGCCGGCCGATGAGGTAGAGAATCAGGTCTTTGGCGTAGACGCCTTTGGGAAATCGACCGGAGACCACTACCCGGAACGTCTCCGGGACGCGGAACCACGTTTCGCCCAGCGCTAGGGCAACTGCTACATCGCTCGACCCCATGCCGGTAGCAAAAGCGCCCAGCGCACCGGCCGTTACCGTGTGCGAATCGGCCCCGACGATAACGTCACCAGGTTTGGCCATATTCTCGGCGACGAGCTGGTGGCAGACGCCCTCGCCAATCTCGGAGATGCTGCTGCCGGTCTCCGCGGCAAAATCGCGCAGCAGCAAATGGTCGTTGGACAAAGCCAAGTTAGGGCTGGGGGCGGCGTGGTCGAGGAATATGGCGGCGTTGTCCGGCTCTAACGGGCATTTGAAGCCGGCGGCCTGGAACTGCCTCACGGTGAGCGGCCCGGTAGTGTCCTGGACAAAAGCCAGGTCCACCTTAGCGATAACAATATCGCCCGACTTAGCGTCGCTCCCCGATTTAGCGCTCAGTATCTTTTCGGCTAGAGTTTTGCCCATAGTCTCATGCCTTTGCTTCAGCCGTCTCCAGTCCGTATTTTTGTTTCAGGAAGTGCAGGCCGGTGGTGGGGAAAAGGATGTAGGTGAGCACGTCGCCGATATCGCGGGCGATGCCCCTGGTTGCCTGTTCCGCCCCGGCCAGTTCCGGCTCGAGCAAATCAGCCGGTCGGCCGGTAATAGGCGTCTGTCCACGCTTGTAGTTCTTGAGTACCGTCTTCTGGACATCGGGGTCAATCGGGCCGGGTGGTCTACCGTACAGTCCGTAAACATAGTCCTGTAGCTGGGTGGACACCATCTTGTACCGGCCAAAGAGCACATTCTGCACCGCCTGAACACCCACTATCTGGCTGATGGGCGTAACCAGGGGCGGAGTGCCCAGTTCTTTCCTGACACGCGGCAGTTCTTTATATACCTCGTCAATCCTGTCTAGGACGCCGGCCTCGCGCAGTTGGGCAACAAGATTGGTGAGCATCCCGCCGGGAATCTGGTGCACCAGTACGCTGGTATCAATCACCGCCAGCCGGGTAGTATCCAGGAACTGACGGTACCTGGCACCTATCGACTCGAGGTGCTGCCCCAGTCTCACCAGTTGAGACAAGTCCAGCCCGGTATCCCGGGGAGTGCCCTGCAGGGCGGCGACAAGCGGCTCGATGGCCGGCTGCGAGGAACGCAGCGCGAAGGGGGCCAGCGCAGTGTCCACTACATCCACCCCGGCTTCGATGGCTTTAAGATAGCTCATTGAAGCCATGCCGCTGGTGTAATGAGTATGGAGTTGTACCTGAATCCGTAGCTCTCGCTTGAGGGCCTTAATCAGTCTATAGGCGTCGTCAGGGGCAATCAGCCCGGCCATGTCCTTGATACACAGGGAGTCGGCTCCCATATTCTGCAGGACGAGTGCCTTATTGACATAATAATCAAGATTGTAGATTGCCCCACCCATTTTGGGTCCGGTGAGAGAGTAGCATATGCAAAGCTGGGCCTGTTTACCACATGATTTGACAGCGTCCAGGGCGGTCTTGAGGTTACGCTCATCATTCAGGGCGTCAAAGATACGGAAGACATCAATCCCCAGCCTGGCGGCGTGGCTAACAAAGGCAGTAACCACGTCATCGGCGTAATGACGATAGCCAACCAGGTTTTGCCCGCGGAGCAGCATTTGCAGCGGGGTGTCAGGTATCAACTTTTTCAGCAGGCGCAGTCTTTCCCACGGGTCCTCGTTGAGAAATCTGGTCGCTACGTCAAAAGTAGCCCCGCCCCAGGCCTCGATAGAGTAGAACCCGGCTTTATTCATCTCTGCGGCGATGCTGGCCATATCCGCGGTGCGCATCCGGGTAGCCAGCAAAGACTGGTGCCCGTCACGGAGGGTCATATCGGTGATTCTTACGGGGTTCTTTTTTATTTCAATTCCTCGCTTTTTTACATCGGGATGTTGCCGTGCTTCCGGGGCGGGCGGGTCTCCTTTTTGCTTTGCAGGGCCTCAAGGGCGGCGATTATCGTCGGGCGGGTGTCCCGGGGCTGGATAACGGCGTTGATGTATCCCTGGCTGGCGGCCACATAGGGGTTATAGAAAAGCTGGCGGTATTCCGCTATCTTCTCTTTCTCCTTAGCGGTGGGGTCGGCGGCGGCCTGTATCTCGCGGCGGTGGATTATGGCAGCGGCCCCCTCCGCGCCCATGACGGCGATTTCCGCCTGCGGCCAGGCCAGGGTATAGTCGGCGCCTAAACTCTGGCTGCACATGGCAATATAGGCCCCACCGTAAGCCTTGCGGGTGATGAGCGTAATCTTGGGCACCGTGGCCTCCGAGTAGCACCACAGCAGTTTAGCGCCGTGCCGGATGATGCCGCCCCACTCCTGGTTGCTGCCGGGAAGATAGCCGGGGACATCGGTGAGGGTGAGCAGTGGAATATTGAAGGCATCGCAAAAACGGATGAACCGGGTGGCCTTATCCGAGGCATTTATATCGAGACAGCCGGCCAGGTGCTTGGGCTGGTTGGCAATAATACCGATGACGTGCCCGTTCAAGCGGGCAAAGCAGGTAATTATGTTGGGCGCGTAGCGCTGGGATGGCTCAAGGAACTCACCGTTGTCCACGATGGCGCGGATGACGTGCTTCATGTCATAGGTCTGGTTGGCATTCTCCGGTATGAGGCTGTCCAGCGCCGGCTCAACGCGGTCGGGAGCATCGGTGGGTGCAGCATACGGCGGCTTTTCTTCAAAGCTCGACGGCAGGTAGCCCAGCAGTCTTCTTATCTCTTTGATGGCTTCCTCGTCATTTTCGCAGGCGAACTGGCACACGCCACTCTTGGTGCTGTGGGTCATGGCTCCGCCCAGCTCATCGTCGTTTATCTCCTCGCTGGTGGCCGCCTTCACCACGTTAGGACCGGTGATGTACATGTAGCTGGTCTTTTTCACCATGAAGACGAAGTCGGTCATGGCCGGGGAGTAGACCGCGCCGCCGGCCGCCGGCCCCATGATGGCGGAGAGCTGCGGAATCACCCCCGAGGCGCGGGAGTTGCGGAAGAAGATGTTGCCGTAGCCATCCAGGGCGTTGATGCCTTCTTGGATGCGCGCCCCGCCGCTGTCAATCAGTCCGACGATGGGGGCCTTGATTTTCATGGCCATGTCCATCACCCGGCAAATCTTCCGGGCATGCATCTCGCCGAGGGTGCCGCCGCGGGTGGTGAAGTCCTGGGCAAAGACGCAAACGGTGCGGCCATCCACCTTGCCATGGCCGGTGACGACGGCATCGGCGGGGATAGCCACTTTGTCCATGCCGAAGTTGTGGCAGTGGTGCTGGACGAACAGGTCGAGCTCGTGGAAGGTACCGGGGTCGAGTAGAAGAGCAATTCTCTCCCGGGCGGTGAGCTTGCCCGAGGCGTGCTGGTCACGGACGCGCTCTTCGCCGCCGCCGGCTTTTATGCTGGTCTCCAGTTGGGACAATCGCTCCAGTTTATCTTTAGCCATTTAATCTCCCGTTGAGTAGAACCCCCCGGCTATGTAAGCCCAGTAAATCTTATCACATGCCTTATCCGTGGGCAAGGTGAGGTATGGTAAGTTCAAGAGGATATTGAAGGTCAACCAAAACCTCTCCCTTTCGCAAAGGGATTCATCCTGAAGGATTCTTCCTGAAGGAGACTGAGAGGGATTTCGAAATCCCCCGTGGTCCCCCTTTTCCAAAGGGGGAGACATGCCCTTAGGTATGGCTGGTTGTGTTATAATTGTCTATTGTCAGTCTCGAAAAGGAGTGTTATCCCGACAATGAATCAGGCGATTTCCGAATTGGTTACGGTATACCTGGGTCTCGGCTCAAACCTGGGTAACCGCTGGGATAACCTGGAGAAGGCGCTGGCACTGCTATCGGAAAGGCTGCAGGTCAAGCAGGTCTCCCCGGTGTATGAGACCGAGCCAGTCGGTAATGTCGACCAGCCCCGCTTCCTCAATATGGCGTGTGAAGTCCTGACCCGGCTGGAGCCAGTGGGGCTGCTGACGCTGTTTAAGGGTATCGAGAGTAAACTGGGCCGGGTATCCAGCAGACCCAACTCGCCCCGCCCCATAGATATCGATATCTTGTTCTACGGCAACCGGGTCATGGACGACCCTAAACTGGTCATCCCCCACCCCCGGCTGGCGGAGCGGGCCTTTGTGCTGGTGCCGCTGGCGGACATCGCCCCCGATTTTGTGCATCCGGTAATCGGCAAGACGGTCAGGGAGTTGCGGGACGGACTGAAGGAGAAGCAGGGTGTCTTCAAGTGGGAGGACGGCAAGGAGTAGCCATGTTTGAGCTTTCGGTGGAGCTGCATTTTGATGCCGCCCATTGCCTGCGGGGCTACC
>JAUYDJ010000013.1 GCA_030690025.1 Chloroflexota bacterium
TGAAGGAAAAGATTGCATTCGGCACTGGGTTACCTCCCACCGGAGGACTATGAGAAATCATTACCCAGGTATGAAAACCAGACGGAACCGAGCCGAACCCTCCTAACCATTTCTGTCCAACGATAGGGGTGCAGTCCAGTATCCCCTTTTTAGAGCATAGGCCGGGTAGTAGCAGCGGGTAACAAAATAGCGAATTGTAACTACGGAAGAATGCAAGTATTGGTGGACGGGGAGACCAAGCAGACTCGATCTCTCTCTGAAACAATATTGGGAATTCTAGGCGCCTTCCTAATCAGTTCGTGGTCTTCGTTTATCGTTCTCAAAAAAGTTCCGGTCGAACTGCTATGAGCCTTGCGCATGAGTTCAACTTCCATTCGATGTTATAACCACATGAACGTATACTTCAATTCTAGACTTACAAGAACTGCAGATATGCAACACCTTGCCAGCTATTAATGTGTATAAGGAAAAGACAAGCAAGCTTAAAAATTAGGAAATTAACTATTGAACCAGCTTTGCCTGATACACCCCCACCAGCCCGGTCTTCTCTACTTCTCTGGCTATTTCCTTCTCATCCTGGCGGAAGACGTTCAGCGACTTCAACAGCTCGGGTACTTTGACCCCGTACCTGTTCTTTAAACCATCCTCGGTTCGCATCATCTTGCCTACGTGGTTAATGTAAGCGCCAATGGCTAGAGTCTTGGGCAATTCCAGACCAGGCTGGCCCAGGCCACACCTAACCGCATTGTGGCCGGCTAAATCACCGGTGACCGCGGCGTCAATCAGGCTATGCTGGGGACCGCATTTGGTTCCCGCGCAGAATACATTGACGAAACCATCTGCCCTTAGTGCATTGTCTCGATAAGCCATAGCAACTTGCCAGACTAGATGCCCCCTTGCCCCGGCGCCGGGGTGGAAAATCATGGCGTCCTCTAGTCCAGGGAAACTCCGCAGTGACCGAGCGTACATCGGTGAGGCACTTCCGACGACTTTGGCAAAACCGCCAATATCATGTAAAAGCATGTTCACCTTTAGTCCCTGCATATCGGCAACACCGGAGTGGGTTGATGCCGCGCGCCGAAACCTGTCTGTGTCCGGCTCAATATCTTTTGGAACAGGTATGGCCACAAATCCCTTTTCCCTAAGCTCTCTCCGTATCTCGGGCGAGACGCTCTCGATGGCAATCATTACCGAAGTACCGATGGTAGTGGGCTTTCCGTAGTCATTAAGAGCTGATACAGTTTTTACTTTCTTTTCGACGATACCACCCGGATTCCCAAAGGAAGGGCACCGCAGAATGCAGCTGACACAGCCATAACCTAACCTCTCGCAGGCCTCTATGCCTGTGGTCGCACCGGTGGTATCAATGAAAACATCGCCCTTTATCTTAGTGCCGTCTTTGCAGACTACCGCACTTACTTTATCTCCAACCATATCGATGTTGACCACGCGCTTGCCGAACATGAATTCTATTCCCCTGGCCCGGAACGCTTTCTGCATCGCTGAATCTAGCCTGGTCACGTTGTAGAGCTTCGTCCAGCCGCCCTGCGGCGTGCCCTCAACGTGGCTGTGGATGGTTATGGATTCAAACACGTCATAAAGCTCAGCGCCGCCAAGCGCCTTCGCCTCGGTGACAGGAATATAGGCATAGTTTGAATAAGAAAGCCCGGCCACCAGCCCCAGACCGCCCAGCATGTCCGTCCGCTCCAGGACTGTAACCTCGGCGCCCGCTTTCCGGGCAGTGGTGGCAGCGCTGAAACCGGCCGGCCCACCGCCCACCACAACGACTTTGACCTTCATCTTAACCTCCTAAACATTCCGTAGTTTCTAAGTCATCAGTCCCGGCAGCCACAGGGCTACCGGCGGCAGAACTAAAATGAGCATCAAGACGCAGAAGTCACAAATAAGGTAAGGGAATGCTGCCCGGATACAATCTTCCAGAGTCACGCCTGGCGGCGCTATCCCCTTCATGACAAACAAGTATAAGCCGAACGGCGGCGTAGTCCCCCCCATCTCCATATTGAGCAGGTATAATACGCCGAACCAGACCGGGTCCACCCCTATCGACTTCACAATCGGCATAAATATGGGGATGGTAATCATCATGATTGCCGTAGCGTTGATGAACATACCCAGTATCAAGAGTATTACCATCATCGCGAAGACCGCGCCCAAAGGCGGCAATTGCACACTCAAGATAAAGCTAACCAGGCCTTTGCTTGCCCCGGAGAAGGCCAGAATCTGGCTGAAGGCGGTAGCGCCGGCAATAATGAACAGCACCATAACGGAGGTGCGCACGGCTGTCATTGCCGTCTGTTTCGTCGCTTTCCATCCGATTTTGCCCGTGGCAGCAGCCAGCCCAAAGGTCACCAGGGCGCCGCAGGCGGAAGCCTCGCTTGGTGTGGCCACGCCCAGGAAAATCAGGCCGGTAACGGCAAATACCACCAGGCTGAGCGGCAATATATCCCTGGCTGCGCTCTTAAGTTTTTCCTGGAATGGGGTTGGCGGGACATCATAAGGAGGGGCCAGATGGGGCTGTAGCCAGGCTCTACCTACAGTGTAGATGGTGTAGAATACCGCCATCAGTAGACCGGGGATAATGATTGCTATCAGGAGCTTGCCGATGGAAATCATGGCCAGCGCACCGAGTATTACGGCCAGATTGCTGGGTGGAATCATCACGGCCAGGCCGCCGCTGCCCAGCACCGGGCCCAGGCTCATCGGTTTTTTGTAGCCTCTTTTCTCCATTTCGGGAACAAGCGTCGAGCCAAGCAGGGCGACGCTAGCCTGCCCCGACCCGCTCAGGGTAGCCACCAGGGTGCCTCCAACGATTGCCAGCAGGCCCAGCCGCCCCGGGACGCGTCCCAGCCATTTATCCAGGGCCTCAATCATATTGGTGCCAAGGCCGGAGCGGAACATTACTTCACCCATCAGCACGAACATCGGAAAGGGCAGATACGTGAATGTTGTGACTGACCGGTGGATGCTCCCGATTAGCTGCTCCAGGCCTGATGGTCCTCCCCACCATATAAGAACTCCGATGACGTTTACCAGCAGAAAGGCAAACGCCACCGGCATCCCGGTCATCATAAAAAGTATCAGGCCGCCAAAAATTATCAGCAGGGCATAATACCATTCCAACTTTTTGTCCTCACAGTCTTTTTAGACCAGCTCCGCTCCGCTTTCGGCTACTGCAACTTTATACCCGCGGGCAAACCCGTTAATTCTGAATATCAACTGGATAAAGAGCAAAAGGCTGCCGATTGGAATGACGATTAAGACCGGCCAGTCCAGGATGCCTAGCACCGACGGCAGGAAAAGGCCTTTCACATAGTGGTACCAGGTGGCGGTGGCGCCGTACCATACAAGAAGCAAGCAAACAAGAGCCGAGATGACGGACGTAACTATGTTCAGGATAGCGCTGGCTCTTCCCTTGAGGCGGCTGGTCACGAAGTCCATGGTTACGTGCTTTTCTTCCTTGAGTACCCATGCAGCCGCCAGAAAAGTTATATAAAGGAGCATTTTTTCAGGTATCTCTTTTGCCCAGGCCTGAGGCTGGTTGAAAAAATAACGCAGGAAGACATCGATACTCTGCGAGAGCATCATGAAAATGAGCTGGGCGGCGGCGAGTGCCGCCGCCCAGAAGATGATACGGTCAAAAAAAGCTTTGACTCTGGTCATGTTCCCTTCAATCGAAGCTAACACTACTTCTTGAGCATCTCCTTCAGTTTAGCCAGAATATCGGGCTTGACCGTTTTTCCCATTTCGTCCCACTGGACTTTGAGGCTCAAGTCGGTCAGCCACTTGGCATCAGCGTCAGAGAATTTGATAGGCTTCATGCCCTTGGCCTTGAAGGTCTCGAAGGCCTGCTGGTGACTGGTCTTCCACCAGGCCTCGATTACCGGCTCGGTCTCGGCCTGGACTTTTTCGAATATGTCCTGGTACTCCTTGGGCAGCTTGTTCCACTTGTCCAAGTTGATGAGTATCTGGACGCTGCCGCCGCCGTAAATAAAGTGGTCAATCCAGTACTTGGTGACCTCGTGCAGACCCTGGTCGATGGCCATACTTGCAATGTAACCCCAGCCGTCGATAACGCCTCTTTCAATAGCTTCGTATTGCTCGGCGGCGGTTGTGGTAACGCCAGACACACCTAGAGCTTTATAGAGCGGTATTAATAAAGCGCCGGTGCGTAATTTCAACCCGGCCAGGTCTTGGGGCTTGGAGACCATTTTATTCAGACCGATAATGAAACTACCGCCCTTGTTGCTTCCGCCCAGCAGGTAGAGGCCCATCCTCTCTTTATGCAACTGGCGGAAGAGCTCGAGGAAACCTGTCTGTCTTTCCTGAGCCCAGGTGATATGGGAAATCTCTATCGCCGAGCCTTCAGGAATCTCAGCCCGGTAGGTGCTGATAGGGATGACGGCGATATCCACGATACCCTTCTTGACGGCGCCGGGTTGCTCGGCTCTGGGAATGGCTTCCGGCCCGCCGACGTAGTTGATAACCAGGTTGCCCTTACCCAGCTCGTTGATTTTATCCATGAGCAGCTTGAAGCCGCGCATAGAACCCAGCTCCAGGCCGTCGGAGACCGCCTTAAGCACGACCTTTTCAGCCTTTGGTGCGGGTGCCGGGGCAGGGGCAGGTTTGGGTGCAGGCGCGGGCGCTGGAGCCGGCGCCGGTGCCGGAGTTTGCTTGGCGCAGGCTGCCAGGAAAGGCAGGCTCGCCAGCATCAGGCCAAGGATAATACTTGCTACCAGGAACCGTTTCTTCATATTTCCCTCCTTACTCTGACTATATTCGCAAAACAAGGGACTAATCGTTAATCAGGCCGAAAGCGATTGCCTCTCTGGGACAATCAATCTCGCAGGCAAAACACGCCGAGCAGTCCCGCTGGTAGGTGATGTAGGCCTTCCCGCGCTTCATCCGGATGACGTCGTTCATACAGGATTGAACGCACGTCCCGCAGCCTATGCAGCGGAAAGGGTCTATTTC
>JAUYDJ010000185.1 GCA_030690025.1 Chloroflexota bacterium
CGTCCAGGCTATCGTTGATGCCACCCTCCAGACGAAACCCGCGGGAGCCACCCATTGGAGCCGCCGAACTATGGCCAAGGCCCAAGGCGTCAGCCACTCGATGGTCCACCGCATCTGGGACGCCCATGGATTGCAGCCCCACCGGACCAAACGGTTCAAGCTCTCGAAGGATCTTCGCTTCACGGAGAAACTCACCGACGTCGTGGGGCTGTACCTCAACCCTCCGGACAAGGCCATCGTCCTTTGCGTGGACGAGAAGAGCCAGATTCAAGCCCTGCAGCAGCACACGCGCATTACGTACTCCCAATTCCCGGACAATGTAGCTCATCAAATTAAACCCTCGGTAAAGATAATATGCCCAAAATCAGCTCGCGCCAAGTAGGCTTTTTACCAACCGGGGTGGGTGCTAACACCTAAAACGATTTCTGTGACAAAAAGATAGTCCAGGCGCGCCTCCGGAAGCTCCTGGACTATGTCTACTCCTGATGTTCCCACCCGGCCAACCGGGCTAATTCTGACAGATTGTCTTCTCGATGCGTGTCATCAACTCGTTAACGCCAAAGGGTTTAGTCAGGCAGCCCTCGGCACTCAGGTCCAGGCCGCGCACCATGTCTTTTCTGGCCCCCCATGTGCTCAGCATTATAATGGGTACCTGGCACCACTGCCTGATGCGTAGGCACAGCTCAATACCGTCCATCCAGGGCATGAGTATGTCCAGAATAATAAGGTCAGGCACCACCTGATTGAGCGTCTCCTTCAGCTCTTGCTTGCTGTCAGCCATACTCATAATCTGATAACCCTTACCGGGCAAATTACTCTGAAGGACCCCCAGCAGCTCCGAATCATCGCTTATTATCAGTATCTTCTTCTCCATCAGCATCCTGTCTCCTTTTATCCTGGATTTCTCAATTCCCGCTATCAGACTAACATCCACACTGCAAACAAAACATAAATGTCAACGCCGATGGCATAAATATCCCGTAAAAATCGGAATACTCTAACGAATGAGTTCGAGGAATTCTTGGGTATCATCGGTTAAGTGTCATTACTACGAAAATAGGTTTCAGGCTATTGTGTCATTCTGAAGGATTCTTCCTGAAGGATTCTTCCTGAAGGGGGACGCCGCAGGCGGACGACTGAAGAATCCGTCAAAGAAGGACGGATTCTTCGTCCCGATGAAATCGAGGACGAAGCAATCTCTATAATTTCGAGATTGCCGCGGAAACCAAATGTAGAGATGCTCAGTGAGCGGGCTTCACCGCCACTGCGTCATCGCTGGCCGAATTGACGGCAAAGCGATAGCCCACGCCGGGTATAGTAATAATATACCTGGGGTTCTCCGGGTCGGCCTCTATTTTCTTCCGTACCCGCCCGACGAACACCCGCAGGTACTCCTTCTCGTCAAAATACTGCTCGCCCCACACCCGCTGCAGGAGCATGGTATGAGTGAGCACCTTATCCGGGTTGGCTGCCAGTTGCTGCAGCAGGGAGTATTCGGTCGGGGTGAGCTTCACCTCGGTGCCGGCCAGGGTTACCCGCCTCATGGCGAAGTTAATCTCCAGGTCGCCACAGCTAAACGCCGACTGCACCGGGGCGACTCTGGCAGCATCGGAGTGGCGGAAGGCAGTCTTAACCCGCGCCATCAGCTCGGCAATACCGAAGGGCTTGGTCAGATAGTCGTCAGCACCCAGCTCCAGGCACTTGACCTTGTCCTTTTCATCACCGCGCGCGCTCAGTATGATAATCGGCACCTTAGACCACTCCCGTATACGGCGGCACACCTCCACTCCGTTGATGCCGGGCATCATGATATCCAGTATTATTAAATCGACCAGCTCCTTCTCCACCACCTGCAGCGCCTCTTCACCGCATACTACGGTGATAACGTCATAACCCCGGGCCTTGAGGTTGGCCGAAAGTAGTCTCGATATGGCCACGTCATCGTCTACAACCAGAATCTGCGTCTTGTCCATAACTTTCTCCTTAACTGGTAGGTAAACTAAAGCTGAATTTAGCTCCCTTACCCGGTTCGCTCTCCACCCATATCCGGCCGCCGTGTGCCTCCACAATACCGCGGCAAATGCAGAGTCCCAGGCCCGTACCTCCCTTGCGCCGCTGCGAGTCCGGCAGCTGGCAGAAACGCTCGAAGAGCCTCTGGTGATACTCGGGTGGAATGCCAATGCCCTGGTCACTTACGCTGACAATAACTCCCTCGCCGTTACAGTGGGCCTCGACCCTGATTTCAGTCCCTTCCGCGGAATACTTCACCGAGTTCTCCACCAGGTTGGTCAGCACTTCGCCGATACGCACACTGTCTACCGCCACCGTGGGTATATCATCGGGCACCAGGAGCCGCAGCTGGTGGTTCAACGTCAGGTTGTCCAGCCGCCCTTTGATTGCCTCGATTATCTCGGCGACACTACGTCTCTCTCGCCGCACCTCGAGCGTGCCGGCTTCAAGCCGGGACATCACCAGCAGCTCATCGATTAGCCGTGCCAGGCGGTCGGCTTCCTTGTCTATCGTCTGCACAAAGCTGTGCCATGTCTCGGTATCAAAGCTCACATCCGGCTGCAACAGGCTGCTGGCGAACCCCTTGATAGCCGCTAGCGGCGTGCGCAGCTCATGGGACACGTTGGCCAACAGCTCGGTGCGCAGGGCATCCAGTTCCCGCAGCGCCCGGGCACTTGAGGCTTCCTCATAAAGCTCGGCGTTGCGCATCGCCATTGAAATTTCCCGGCCAATGGCGGTAAGCAGCTCTACCTCACGCGAGGTAAGACAGTGTTCGGCACGGGTGGCTACTCCCATCACCCCGATACTCTTCCCACCCATGACTAACGGAACACCGGCGTAGGACTGATACCCGGCTTTGACCAGCGCCGAGAGGACGGTATCGCCGTCGCCATCGATATTCCCGATAACAATCGGTTTGGCCAGTTTCAGGATACGGCCGAGGATACCATCCAGAGCCACCTTTTTCACGTTTTCCGCTGCCTGACCGCTTAACTGCCAGTATCCCTTCAGCACCAGATGGCCGTTCTCCAGAATATGCACGTAGCTGGCATCCACCAGCATGCACTCCGCCACTTTCCGCAGCGCCGAATCCATTACCAGCGGCAGGTCCAGGGACTGCGATACTGTCTGTGACACCGAAAGCAGAATAACCGTCTCGCGGTTGCGCTGCTCCAATTCGTCAACCAGACGCCGGTTCTCAAAGACCAACCGCTGTTTTTCAAGTCCCCGGGTAATAACCGACAGCAGGCGTTCCGGCTCTACCGGCTTCTCCAGGTAGGCAAAGGCACCACGGTTCAGCGACTGCACCGTGTTCTGCACCGAGGAATAGCCCGTGAGCATTATGGCCATCATATCCGGATGGGCTTTAAGCAGCGTGGACAGCAGCTCGGTGCCATCCATATCCGGCAGGCTGATATCCAGAATGGCCACATTATAAAAGCGCTCCCCGGTTTTGGACAAAGCCCCGGCTGCTGACGGCGCCGTCGCCACCTCATAACCCTTGGCCTGCAGGATAGCCTTGGCTACCTGCAGGAACCCGGGGTCATCGTCCACTACTAATATGCTCTCTTTTTCCTTCATCACACCGCTTTCCTTTGAACTGGTTTACCAGAGCCACCACTTCCGCCGGCTGAAACGGCTTGTAAAGACAGGTCAGGGCGGAGGCGGCTAACGCTTTCTCGATAACATCGCGCACTTCTTCACCGTAGCCGGTCATCATAATGGCAATTATGTTCGGGTTAATCTCCTTCAGCTTCAGATAGGTCTGTAGCCCATCCATAAAAGGTAGCTTCACATCGACAAAGGCGAGCTGGCAGGTCTTAGCCTGTGCTATTTGGATGGCCTCCTCACCGCTGCCGGCCACATCCACCCGGTATCCCTGCAGCTCCAGCAGGCGGGCCATGGTCTTACGGAAGTCATCGTCGTCGTCCACGATAAGAATAGGCGGGTTCACGGTAGCTTCCTTAATCAGCTCCATCAGCCGGGCGATATCTATCGGCTTATTGACGGTATGAAAGGCCCCTTCATCCCGGGCCGCCTTAAGCTCATCGTCTTCATAGTAAGCCGTCATCAAGATTACCTTGGTTTCGGGGTCAATCTCCTTCATCCTGCGAAAGGCTTCCACTCCATTCAAACCGGGCATGACCACGTCCATCAAGATGACGTCAAAGTGACGCGTCTTGAACTTGTCGACCGCGGCCAGCCCGTCACCGGCAGTATCGACGTTGTACCCTTTGTGCCTGAGTATCAGGGAGAAGGTCTTGAGTAAATCGGTGTTGTCATCAACTACCAGTACACTCGCACCTGGCTCTTTCATTCATATCCTCCTTTTTCTGAAGTGGCAGTCTTACCGTGAAGGTCGTTCCCTTATCTACCTGGCTGGCAACCTCGATTGTCCCGCTGTTCTGTTCGATAAGCCGCCGGGTGATGGCCAGTCCCAGGCCTATACCCCTGGGTTTGGTGGTAAAGAGCGGCTCAAAGAGTTTCTCCATGTTTTCCTCGGGGATGCCGCAGCCGTTATCCCCGAACTTGACCCAGGCGCTGCTGTCCTCGGTCCCGGTGCTTATCCTGAGCTGCCCCCGGCCGCTTATGGCCTGTATGGCATTGGAGATAATGTTGGCGAAGGCCCGTCCCACCTGCTCCGCGTCAACCATTATCTGCGGTGAAGTCCCGTTGAAATCATGCACCACCGTTACATTCTCCGGCACGGTCAACCAGGACAGGCTCTCCTTGACCAGCTTGTTCAAGTCAACTTTAGCCAGAGTCGGTGGCCGCACACGGGTAAAATTCAGCAGGTCGGTGACAATCTTGTTGGATATATCAACCTGCTGGTCAAGCAGCTTCAGGGTGCCGGTAATATCCTCGTCAGTTTTACCATTCAGGCTCATATTGAGCAGGTAAACGCAGTTCCGTATCACGTTAAGCGGATTGCGCAGCTCATGTCCTACCCCCGAGGCCAGCTCGCCAACCGCCGCCAGCCTTTCCGACCGGATGAGCTTTTCCTGGGCCTGCTCCAGGTCTTTGGTCCTCTTATCGACCATTTCTTCCAGCTGCTCGTAGTAGCCTTCCAGAGATATCTCCAGCTCTATACCGTGAATGTCGCGACTAATTATTTCAACGAGTGTCTTGATAAGGGGATAATCCGCCTTCAAATAGGGACTGCGGCGCGTGGAGAATACTTCCACTTTCCCCAGCACTTCGCCACCTACCACCAGGTCTTCTACTATCCGGTTAGACGACTCACTGAAACCCGGGCTTTCAAATGTCTTGTCCCCCATCACAATCCTGACACCGGCCTTCTCACGGTACTGTATGGCCGGCGGGATAACCTTCACCACCGCCGAAAGGAACTCATCCACCGAATGGCTCTCCTCGGTGGCCTTACCCACGTTATAGAGACATTTCAGCTCGCTCAGGCTGCGGTGGCGCTGCTCATCGTTCTTCTGCAGCATGGCGATTACCGCCCCCACCGCGCTCAGGATAATGGCAAAAGACGTCGGCCGGAAGAGCGCCCCGGCATAGTTGGTGACGACAATGGCATAAGGCAGAATGAGCAGCATCGCCACCAGGGCGGTTATTACTGCACCCCCTACGCCCACCAAATAGGCGGCGTATACCACCGGGACAAAGAATACTAGGGCATAGAAGTCAATGCCATAAAAATCGTGCAGACCATCGAGCATGCCGTGGGCGGATGTCCAGCCAACGATGCTGGCAAATGTGGGCAGGTAGTAGATAATGGCGCAGATTACCATGATACCTGCAATCCGCCAGTACGGACTCACCCCGATTCCTTTTGTATTACCTATACTCCTCATCGCCACCTCCCTTATCTTGATAGCCGGGCGGTTTAGCCCGGGACTCTTTTACCAGGCAAGATTCCCTTGCCCTGGTTACCTGGTCGACTCCACTCACGCATGAGTACTTTGACCTCCACCATATCCAAGAGCAGCTCCTGCGCCGTTACATCGGGCAGCGAGTTGATGAGGCCGCGGAGCACCGAGTCCTCTTCCGCCTCATCCTGCTCGAAGATACCGCCCATCAGTCCGCTCTTCTCCTCTTTATTCTCCTCAACCTGAGGCGACACGCCCAGCTTCGCCTGTTTCACCACCAATCCTTCGAGCTTGATTGGTTCAGGGGGTACTATCGTTTCAGTTAACCCCTCCAGCTTGACTGGCTCGGGCGGCGCCAGCTTGTCAGCCAGCTCCAGCTTAATTGGCCGGGGAATCACAAAGTCTTTAACCGGGTCACCGCTTTCCAGAGACTCCGGACCTGGCGCCGCCACTTCAGCCGCCGCCTTCTCCAGCTCTTCGGCTACTTCAGCAAAGCCATCTTTATCCAGCATTTCTTCGCCGGCAGCCGACTCTGATTTCGGCTTACGGAATTCGCGCAACCACTTTACCAGCCTGTTATTCATAATCACCCCCCGTTTCTACCGGAAATGGCCCTCCCGGTATGCCTTGGACAATAGCGCGTAGACCTCATAGAAGTTGACTATACCCTGTTCCTTTATACGCTGCAATACCTTAGCTCGCTTCTTTATTTCAGCGTAGATTTCTCTCCTGCGGTCCGGCGGCAGGCCGCGTTTCGGTGCCAGCTTATACTCCAGTAAATAGGAGTTCATGTTTCCCCGGAAGAAAAAGGTATCGTCTACCGGGTTCCAGACGAAAGTTTCAATAAACGAAAAGGAATCCGAGATCGAGTCATAGCTGATTATCTCATTGACGCTGGTGATGCGCCGTCCGGTACGGCCGCTCGGTAAGCGCACTGCTGACATGGTGATGACCACGTTCAGGTTATCCACATAGGACTTGGGCACATTGATGGGGTTACCGGTGAGACGCTGGATAAGCTTGGTCACTGTGGCCGCATGGAAAGTACTCATGCAGGCGTGGCCGGTCTGCATGGCCTGGAAGGCAATAGCGCCCTCAACACCGCGAATTTCGCCCACAATTATAATATTAGGTCTCTGCCTCAGGGCTGCCTTGAGCAGGTCAAACATGGACACGGCGGACGCCGCGGAGCTCTTCTGTGACTCGCGGGTCACGCCGCGAATCCAGTTATGGTGCGGCACCTGGACCTCCGGCGTATCCTCAATACTCACTACCTTGGCACTGGGCGGGATAAACGTGGCCAGGGCATTCATCATCGTAGTCTTACCTGAGGCTGTTTCCCCGGACACCCAGACGTTCATGCTCTCCTGGATAACCAGCGAAAGATAAGCGGCCATTTCATAGTTAAGGGTACCCTGCTCGATTAGCTCAATAATGCTCATGGGCGTAGGCGAGAACTTACGAATGGTAAAGTTACTGCCCCGCTTGGAGACATCCGTGCCGTAAACAATATTGATACGGGAGCCATCCGGCAGGGTGGCGTCTACGGTGGGGTCGCGGAAGGTTACCGGGTGCTTGATGCGTTCCGCCAGTTCAATCACGAACTTGTCAAGCTCATTATGGGTCTCAAAACCTATGGACGCCCTGAGGCCGCCGAAGACGCGGTGCTCCACAAAGATATTGCCCAGGCCGGAGCAGGAGATGTCTTCGATATTGTTATCGCGCATCATGGGTTCCAGGACTCCCATGCCCTCCAGTTTACGTCTCAGCAGATAACGGAGACTCTGGTACTGTATTGGGCTGACCACGAGCTTGTCTTTCTTCTTTTCCCCCAGCAGCTCGGCGACCATGGAGTTCTTTTTATGGCCATTGCCATTGTTCTTTTCCGGCCGGCTGCCATTCCCTCCCCGAACGCTGACCATCTTTTCCACAATTTGCTGGATAACTTCGATACGTTTGGCGGCGTCAGCAATACCCTCCAGGTCATCCACAAACTCGGTCAGCCGTTCTTCCACCTGGTCAATAAGTCCATCCATATTCTGAGTGAGGTTGGGCTCAATCGGAACATAGTGGTCGCGGATATCTTCCAGGTTATCGAGGACATGGATAAATATCTCACTGCCTACCGGATAGATAAAATTACGAATTTTGGCGCTCTTCATACTCCGGTTGAGTTTCTCGCAATACTCCGGTAAGCCCAGGTTGATTTTCTTGACCGAGCGCAGGTAGACCAGCAGGTGTGGGCTGCTCTGACACACCTTCTGCCACACCTCGGGTAACTCCCGGTATGTAGGACACTTATCCAGGCTCACACCGCACTCCTTACGGCACTCACCGGTACAGGCTTCGACCTCAAATGGCAGATATATCATTCTCTCTCCTTACAGACTCCACTAGACTTTGGCCTTGGCAAGAGGAATGATGCGCATACCAATTTTAGGTTCTATGTCAAAGGTAACCACTTCCCCGGTAGGCCGGTCAGCACCGTGTACCTTAAGGACTTC
>JAUYDJ010000209.1 GCA_030690025.1 Chloroflexota bacterium
TGTAGATTGGATGTACCTCGTGTCCCAAATGTTTAGTAATCTCAGATAGTAGTCTTTCAATTAGTTTCCCAAGACGCTCATCTAACTTTGCCATTGTAAAGCTCCTTTTTAGAAATCGTTACAGCCTCTTCACCTCTCTCATTAATGCCGTCAGCAAGTCCTTTTCCTCAACCACCCCGATCTTTTTACCTTTCTTAAACAGGATGGCGCGGGCTTTGCCGCAGGCAATACCCACATCGGCGTCTTTGGCCTCGCCGGGGCCGTTGACGGCGCAGCCCATCACCGCTACCTTTATCGGCTTGTTGATTTTGAGCAGCTCTTTCTCCACCGCTTCGGCCAGCTTTATCGTATCTACCTCGGCGCGGCCGCAGGTGGGACAGCTCACCAGTACCGGCCCGTGCTGGCGCAGGTCCAGGCTCTTCAGGATTTCATAGCCGGCAACGACCTCCTCCCTGGGGTGAGCGGTCAGCGAAACACGGATAGTATCGCCAATGCCCATATAGAGCAGCGTGCCAATGCCCACCGCGCTGCGGACAATGCCAGTGCGCGGCGTGCCGGCTTCAGTAATGCCCAGGTGGAGCGGGTAGGGGAGCTTTGCCGCGATATCCCGGTAGGCGGCAATAGTAGTGGGGACGTCAAAAGCCTTGAGGGAGACCTTGATGAGGTCGAAGTCGAGGCTCTCCAGCAGCTTTACCTGCTTCAGGGCGGTGTTTACCATCCGCTGGACAATAGTTAGTTTAGAATTGGCCGTCTTGGGCAGGCTGCCGGCATTTACCCCGATACGGATGGGGACGCTCCGCTCTTTAGCCGCTTTGACCACGGCTTTAACCTTGTCCGGCTCGCTGATATTGCCCGGATTCAGTCGCAGGCCGTCGGCGCCGGCCTCCAGCGCCAGCAGGGCCAGGCGGTAATCGAAGTGAATATCGGCAATAAGTGGAATGGAGATGCCCTTCCTGATATCGGCTATAGCGCGGGCGGCTTCAGCGTCGGGCACGGCCACCCGGATTATTTCGCAGCCGTATTCCTCCAGCTCCTTGACCTGACGAACAGTTGACATAACATCACGAGTGTCCGTCTTGGTCATAGACTGCACCACGATAGGGGCGTCGCCGCCCACGGTGACGTCGCCAATCTGAATCGGTTTACTCTGTCTGCGCTGGTTCATATTCATCCATGCTTAGTATAATACACCTTGAGTCGCTGAGTCACCTCGGCTTCCCGGTGATGACATCTCAGCTTCGCTGGTGTATATTAGAGGGTATAATCCTTGCTGGGAAGCATGATGGTCGAGTATTCGTATATCGGTAAGAGCCTGCCCCGGGTAGACGGACGGGCCAAGGTGACCGGCGAGGCTGTCTATACAGCGGACATCCAGCTGCCCGGGCTCCTCGTGGGTAAGATTAAGCGCAGCCCTTATCCCTTCGCTCGGATTATCAATATCAATACTAGCAGGGCTCAAAAGCTAGCCGGGGTCAGGGCGGTCATTACCGCCGGCGATATCACCCAGTTCCCTTACGGGCCGATGATTGCCGATGAACTGCCTTTGGCCGATGGACATGTCCGCTATGCCGGGGAAGGGGTGGCGGCAGTGGCCGCTATCGACGATGAGACCGCCGCGGAGGCGCTGGACTTAATCGAGGTAGAGTATGAGGAGCTGACGCCAGCCCTCGACCCGGAAGAAGCAATGGCACCCGGCGCGCCGGTGGTGCACCCGGAAAGAGAGACGGTTAAACTCAATGTGGCCTATAGCTTTGATTTTGCCCGCGGGGAAGGGGAAGCCGCCTTCAGACAGGCCGACCTGGTGGTGGCAGACCGTTTCTCCACGCAGGCACAGTACCAGGCTTATCTCGAACCGCAAGCCTGCATTGCGCAGTGGCACGATTCGGGCAAGCTTACCGTCTGGGGTGCCCTGCAGGCCCCGTTCCGGGCCCGGACACTGCTGGCGCTCGCCCTGGGTATCCCCGAGCACCAAATCAGGATAGTCCAGCCCTACATAGGGGGTGGCTTCGGGGGCAAGCTATATCTTCAGCCTAACCTGCCGATATGTGCCCTCCTCGCCAGGCAGGCGGGCCGACCGGTAAAGCTGGTCTATACGCGAGAGGAGGACTTCATATCGGGACGTCCCCGTATCTCGGAAATCATCGACCTCCGGCTGGGATTCAAAGGTACGACCCTGGTCGCCAAGAGTGTGCGGGTAACGGCTGACTGCGGGGCTTACTGCGGATGTACCCCGGCGGTGGTGGCTACCTCGCTGGTCTATCCCGACAATCTCTACCGGCTGGCCAATACCAGGGCTTCGGCCAGCATAGTCTATACCAATAAGATTCCGCGGTCGGCTTGCCGGGGTTTCGGCAATCTGGAGATGCTCTTTGCTACCGAGTCGCTAATGGATGTAGCCGCCGAAAGACTAGGCATTGACCCCGCCGAGCTGAGGTTGAAGAACTGCGCCCAGAAAGGGGATGTGACGGCTCACGGCTGGGTGCTCAATAGCTGCGGCCTTAGCGATTCCATACTGCTGGCAACTGAGAAATCGAGATGGACGGACTGGAAATGGAAGAGAAACCGCGGCATGGGTATGGCCTGCCAGGTGCATATCTCCGGTAAGAAAGCCATGCACCCGCTCTATGACGGTTCCGCCGCCATTGTCAGCCTTGACCAGCTTGGCAAGGTCAAGGTTATTTCCGGTGAAAGTGAGCTCGGGCAGGGGGCAAACACTGTTTTCGCGCAGATTGCTGCGGAGGAATTGGGAATAGACGCGGCAGACATAGAAGTATTGCCGGTGGTAGACAGCGATTTCTCGCCTTACTGTATCGGGACGGCGGCCAGCCGGGTTACTATGCTAGGCGGGAATGCGGTGCGCCTGGCTGCCAGAGACGCTCGAAGACAGCTGCTCAAGTATGCCGCCGCGAAACTGGGGATTGGGGCTGACGAGCTGCAGATTAGGGACGGTAGATTCTATGTTAAAGCCTCCGCCAGGGAGGTCGCCACCGTCAAGGCGGTAGCTAATGATATTGTGTTGAGCAAGCTCGGTGGGGTGCCCATCACCGGCCGGGCGGAATATATCGTGCCTGATGACGTGGTCATGCCGGATAAGACCCAGTACGGCAACTGCTCAGTCGGCTACGCTTTCAGCACGCAGGTGGCCGAGGTCGAGGTTGACACGGAGACGGGCAAGGTAGAAGTCCTCAATGTCTGGGTGGGCGAGGACGTGGGCAAGGCATTAAACCCCGGGCTGTGTGAAGGGCAGATTGAGGGCGGCGTAGTCCAGGGAATAGGCTACGCCCTGAGCGAAGACTATTATTGGAAAGAGGGCCGGCTGCTGACCACCGACTTCAGAGATTACAAGCTCCCGGTTTTTGCAGGTATTCCTGAAATACACTCGATTCTTATCGAGACAAACGAGCCGGCAGGACCTTTTGGTGCCAAAAGTATCGGTGAGCCGGCGATAAACCCGACGGCGGCGGCCATTGCCAACGCGGTCTATGACGCGGTGGGCGTCAGGATAAAGGCCCTGCCCATCACACCGGAGAAACTGCTGCAAGCATTAAAAGATAAGGGCAAGAAGAAGCCTTAGACAAGGGCAGAGACGAAAAGCTCTACGGTATCAGGCTGTTGCCCGCGATAATGCGCAGGATATCCTGGTAGGTGATGACCAGGATGGCTGCCATCAGCAGCGCAAAACCGATAAGGTGCACCGTGCTCTCGATACGCGGAGAGACGCGCTTGCCACGTCGAATCCACTCCAGCACCACAAAAGCAATGCGACCGCCATCCAGGGCGGGTAGCGGAAAGATATTGACCAGTGCCAGGTTTATGCTGAGAAAGCCGGCAAACTCCAGCAGCGGGCTGATACCGGCCCTGGCTACCTCGCCGGTGATTTGGGCAATACCCACCGGGCCGGCCACCGCTGCCGGCGCCGTGCCAATTATCATGCTGATGATGCCGTTCTTAAATAGGACAAAGGTCTCGATGCCCTCAACTGCCCCCATCGGTATGGCCTGCCAGAAGGGGTAACTCTGTTCAATAACCTTCGGCGAGGACAACTGCAGGATAATGCCCACCGCCCCCTGCCCGATGGGGGGTCTCCATCTCGGGATGACCTTGATATTGGCGGTGGTTGCATCCGGGTGTTTGACTGTAACAGTGACCTGCTGTCCAAGGTTAAGCTGAATATTGCGCTGCATGTCATTGATATTATGTACCGCCTTGCCGTTTACCGATAGGACAATATCCCCCGTCTGCATACCGGCCAGCGCCGCTGGGGAACCGGGCGCTACCTGCTGGACGATGACCTGCCCGTCTACCAGGCTATGCGGCAGCATAAAGGCGATGGAAAAGAGCAGGACAGGCAGTATAGCGTTCATCAGGGAGCCAGCCGCCAGTATTAGTATCCGCCGCCCGGCGCTCTGGCTGGCCAGGCTGTGGGGCACGCCGGGGTCTTCTTCGCCGGCCAGCTTAACAAAGCCACCCAGGGGTATGGCGTTTATCGAGTATACCGTTCCGCCCCGTTTCAGGGATAGCAGTCGCGGCGGAAAGCCCACGCCAAACTCCTCCACCTTCACCCCGAAGGCTTTGGCCGTGCCGAAGTGGCCGAGCTCATGGACAATGACGAGTACGACCAGTACCGCTACAAAAGAGACTATGGTTAAAAGCATGATTTAGCTCCAACAAGCTGCATTACCTTTTCGCTGGCCCAGGCGTCAGCCGCCAGTATCTCGGGCAGGGTAGGGTGAGCGACTGGCTGATGCCCGTCCAGCGCCCGCTCTACCAGGCAGGCGATATCAGTGAACTTAACACGCCCCGACAAAAACAGGTTAACCGCAGCCTCATCGGCCGCGCAGAGCACCGCCGGGCAAGTGCCGCCGTTCTTACCGGCCTCAATGGCCAGGCTGAGGCAGGGAAAGTTTTCGAGGTCGGGTTGTTCAAAGGTGAGGCTGTCAATTTCGTCCCAGTTAAGTCGGGGTAAGTCCGGATTAGGCAAACGGTCCGGGTAGCCGAGGGCATACTGAATCGATAAGCGCATGTCGGGACAACTCAGATGGGCTTTGATTGAGCCATCGACGAACTCGACCATGGAATGAATAAAGCTCTGGGGATGAACGACCACGTCAATCTTCTGAAAAGGCATGTTGAAGAGCCAGTGGGCCTCAATAACTTCGAGGCCTTTGTTCATCAGTGTGGCGGAATCGATAGTGACCTTCTTGCCCATCCGCCATGAAGGGTGGTCAAGGGCTTGCGCAACTGTGACTCTGCTTAGCCGGGCGGCTGAGTAGTCTCGAAAGGGCCCCCCTGAGGCGGTCAGAATAAGCCGGGTCGGTTTCTCCTTTTCACCACGGAGGCATTGCCAGATAGCGCTGTGCTCGCTGTCGACGGGCAGGATATGAGCATTGTTCAACTTTGCCTCAGCGGTGACAATCTCACCGGCCATAACCAGCGACTCCTTATTAGCCAGGGCAATGTTCTTGCCGGCCTTCACCGCCGCCAGGGTGGGGCTTAGCCCCGCTTTGCCGGAAGTGGCGATGACTACCATGTCCACCTCCGGGTGGGAGGCCATTTCTTCCATCGAAAGGAATTGAGGCGAGACACTGTTCAGCCGGCCTTTATCCGGGCAATAGACAAAAAGCGGTTTGAAGTCGGCAATCTGCTTCAGCAGCAGGTCGACGTTCTTACCGGCGGCGAGGCCAACTACCTGGAATCTATCCGGAAAAGCCTTGGCAATCTGGAGTGTCTGGCGGCCTATGGAGCCGGTGGAACCGAGGATGGCTAAACGCTTTACGCTCACCTCTTTATCATACCGCAAATGAGGTAACACAGGCCAGTGGAAGCAGCACAAAGCATGAGATAGCGATAGCGGGCATTCTTGAATCCGCTTATGCCAGCCAGTCCAACCAGCCACTGTTGAAGGCCAGGGCGTAGTAATAGACCACCACCCCGGCAAAGAGCACGCTGTCCAGCCGGTCGAGGGCGCCGCCGTGCCCGGGCACGAGCTTGCCCGAGTCCTTAACCCCCATGTTGCGTTTGAACAACGACTTCGCCAGGTCGCCGAACTGACCGAAGATACTGGCCAGCAGACCCAGAAATACCGCTTGGCCGTAGCTCAAGGGCAGGTTGACCAGCCTGACCAGAATCAGCGCGGCGATGATAGAACCAAGGACGCCGGCCACGGCACCTTCCCAGGTCTTATTAGGACTGACCAGCGGCGCGAGGCGATGTTTGCCCCAGGCCCGACCGACAAAATAGGCGGCGGTATCAGCGGCAAAGGTAGTAAATAGCCCCAGGAATGCCCAGCTCCGGCCTGCCTCAAGTCCTCTCAGGGACACCATGTAGCTCAACAGCCACCCGATATAGAGCAGCCCGGCTACCGTCCATGCCCAACGAGCAAAAGCCTGCTCTTTTTGCGGGCGGAACACGAGCCAGATGAGGGGTAGTATCACCGCGGAGGTGAATAAATATGGTGCCAGATAACCAAAATGAGGGCCGATGATAAGAAGTGCGGTCCAGGTCAGACCAAAGGTGGTCAGCGGCGGCACCTTTACCGCAGCCACCAACCGGTAGAACTCAAATGCGGCCAGCAGTCCCCAGCCACAGAAAACTATAGTGAACCAGGGCTCACCGAACCAGATTACGGTCACCAGCAGAGGGATACCCCAGAGGGCGCTGAGAAGCCTTTTCTTAAGCATCAGTTAAAGCCGGCCGAAGCGTCTTTGCCGCTGGCTATAGGCAAGCAGTGCCTTATCAACCTCTTGCTCGTTAAAGTCGGGCCAGAGCACCTCGGTAAAGTAGTACTCGCTGTAAGCAGTCTGCCAGATGAGGAAGTTGCTGATACGTAGCTCGCCGCCGGTGCGGATAAGCAGGTCAACGTCAGGCATCCCGTTGGTATAGAGGTAAGTCCGGAACAGGCTTTCGTCCACCTTTTCCGGCGGTATACCGTCACTGATGATACGGCGCGCCGCATTTACGATTTCACTCCGTCCCCCGTAGTTAAAGGCAAAACTGAGCGTCATGCCGGGATTGTTTTGGGTAAGTTCAACAGCGCTGTTTATGGCCTGCCGCAGGTGCGGCGAGAGTCCATCCAGTCCGCCCAGGTGACGCAGTCTAACACCCCTTTTGTGGAATTCGCGGGCTTCATGGTCGATTCTATCTTCGAGGAGACGGAGCAGGCCGAGGACTTCATCCTGCGGGCGGTTCCAGTTCTCCGTCGAGAAGGCGAAGATGCTGACATATTTTACATGGCATTCCCCGAGGTAGCGGACCACCGAGCGCATGTTTTCCAGGCCGTTGCGGTGGCCTTCGAGCCGGGGTAAGCCGCGCTGCTCCGCCCACCGGCGGTTACCGTCCATGATAATGGCCACGTGATTGGGGAAGTTGTTCTCTTTGAGCGAGTCGACTATCATTGGGGTATCAATATCGGCCGGTGCCTAGACCTCCATGAGATCGGCTTCTTTATCCCGACCGGCCTGCTCGGCCTCAACAGTGAACCCATCGGTAAGCTTCTGCAACTGGTCGGTGGCACGCTTGAGCTCATCCTGCGAGATTTCCTTATCCTTTTCGAGACCTTTCAGCGCCTCCAGGGCATCGCGTCTGATACTACGTATGATTATTTTACGCTCTTCGATTCTCTTCTTGACCAGTTTGGTCAACTCGTGACGCCGCTCTTCGGTAAGCGCCGGAATGTTCAAGCGTATTACGTTCCCGTCGTTGGTTGGAGTCAGGCCTAGCTCGGATTTCATGATGGCTTTCTCAATGTCGCGCAGGCTGCCCTTGTCCCAGGGCTGGATAACCAGTAGCCTGGCCCCCGGTGCCGAAATGCCGGCAATCTGGTTCAACGGTACGGGCACGCCAGCATAGTCCACCTTGAGACGCTCCACCAGGGCCGGGCTGGCGTGGCCGGTGCGGATGCCGGACAACTCCTGCTTCAGTGCGCCTACTGACGCCTGCATTTTGGCTTTGGTGCTAGCTAAAATATTGCTGACCATGGTGTTTACTCAGTGGTGACCAGACTGCCGATAGCCTCACCGCTTACCGCGCGCTCAATACTGTTGGGAGCTTTAAGGTCAAAGACAATTATGGGCAGCTTATGCTCCAGGCAGAGTGAGAGTGCGGTGGCATCCATTACCTGCAAACGCATGTTCAGTGCTTCCATGTGGGCTACCCTGTCCAGCTTCCTGGCCTTGGGGTCTTTCTGGGGGTCGGCGCTGTAGATGCCATCAACGTTATTCTTGGTCATGAGCAGCACCTGTGCCCCGATTTCTATAGCGCGCAGCGCGGCAGCGGTATCAGTGGTCATGTATGGGTTGCCGGTACCGGCGGCGAAGATGACCACCCTGCCTTTTTCCAGGTGGCGGATGGCCCGGCGCCGGATGTAAGGCTCGGCAACCTGCTGAATATCTATGGCGGTCTGAGTGCGGGTAACCACGCCCTCTTTTTCCAGCGCATCCTGCAGGGCCAGGGCGTTTATTACCGTGCCCAGCATACCGGCGTAGTCAGCGGTGACGCGGTCCATACCTTTTTCTTCGGCCTCAGAGCCGCGCCAGATATTACCTCCGCCGACTACAATGCCGACCGATACTCCCATCTCCATGACCCGCTTAATCTGTCGGGCAACTTTAGTCAGGGTGGCCGGGTCAAGACCAAACTCAGCGCCCCCGCTGAGCGATTCGCCACTCAGTTTCAGTAGCACCCGTTTGTATTTCGGAGGGCTGGTCATTATTTATGTCTCTATTCTACCAGGGCGAATCTGCAGAACCGCTTCACCCTGATTTTCTCGCCAGTTTTGGCAATAACTTCGTTAACGAGGTCCTGTATGGTCCGGGTCGGGTCTTTGATAAAGGGCTGGAGAAACAAACAGGCTGTCTCCGGCTCCACGTCAGCACCGGCCGGGATTTCCTCTTTGGAGATAAACTGCGGTGACAAAGCGGCCACCTGCATAGCCAGATTGTGGGCCAGGTCCTTGAACTCCTGGAGACGGGCGACAAAATCTGTCTCGCAGTTGACTTCGACCATAG
>JAUYDJ010000259.1 GCA_030690025.1 Chloroflexota bacterium
TAAGGCTCGTCGGAGACGATAGCCAGCGTCCCCTCCCGGTCCGCCTGGCGGATGGCCTCCGCCGCCCCGATACCCCCGGCCGAGTTGCCGATAATCAGATATTTTGTCTTGACTTTCTTGCCCATGCTGCCTTTAATAATGCACCGGCCGGCTAACTGTCCGGTAGGGCCAGCCTCAGGAAATTACGGTACAGCCGGAGGCCGAACTCCCCGCTCTTCTCCGGGTGAAACTGGGTGGCGACCAGGTTGCCCTTAGCGATAACACTGCAGAAGGGGATGCCGTATTCCGTCTCACCGGCGACGAGCGATTTATCTTCCGGTTCGGCGTAGTAGCTGTGGACAAAATAGAAGTTAGCCCCATCGGGTATACCGGCGAAAACCGGGTGAGAGACCCTCTGTTTGACCTGGTTCCAGCCCATGTGCGGGATTTTCTGTCCGGCGGGAAGCCTCTTTACCCGACCGGGGAAAATGCTTAAACACTCGTGCCAGCCGCCTTCTTCCGTGCCGGTAAGAAGCACCTGCAGCCCGAGGCAAACACCAAAGAAGGGGCGGTCCTGGGCGATGAACTCGCTGATGGCGTCAATCAGGCGCAGCGACTTCAGGTTGCTCATGGTGTCGCAGGCGGCGCCCACGCCGGGCAGGACGACCGCCCGGGCATTGCGCACGTCGTCGGGCCGGCTGGTTATCTTTGGCTGGTAGCCCAGGCTTTTGATGGCGTTGACCACGCTGCGCAGGTTACCGGCTCCATAGTCAATTACGGCTATCATTGCTCAGTCCTTCAGTCTCAGTATATACCAGCGCCTCGTTAGGGCAGTTGGCCACGCAGGCGGGTGTAGCTTCTCCCGGGCACAAATCGCACCTGAGGCTCTTACCCAGGGTCTTGTCCTGTTTCACCGCGGCAAAGGGACACACCAGCACGCAGGTCCAGCAGCCGATGCATTTTTCGGTGTCTAGAGTAATGATACCATTATCCGGGTTCTTGCGGAGGGCGCCGGTAAGGCAGGCATAGACGCAGGGCGGCTCAGCGCACTGGCGGCACTGGGCGGAAAAAGATACCGGTGTTTTTACCTCAATAGACAGTCGCGGCAATATTTTGCCGGACCCTTTGGCAAACGCCTTGAGCGGGTCTTTTGAAGTAGCGTGCTGAAGCTGGCAGTACACCTCGCAGAGGTGGCAGCCCATACAGGCCTCTTCCTTAATATATATCCGTTTCATGTTTAATTTTCCTGTTGGTGAGCGGTAGTCGGTTGCCGTATACCATAATGCTAGCACACACGGGCCTAGTTGTCAATACCTCTGGGGAAATATTTTTGTCAGGCTCAGTTGTCTTGGTTCTGGCGCCCTAAGTGCGGTGTTTGGGGCGTGATTTGGCATGAAAAATGCGGTAGCGGCAAAATTATAGGCTATTTCGTCCGCATGGAAGGGGTGAAAAAGGTGAGCGAATGCCAAACCCCGGTGCAATAAACTAAGGCGGCAGGTGCTTTTGCGCCCATCTCAGAATGGGCATAACCAGGGCTACTAGGAACGCCAAGCCGGCCATCATCAGGTAGCTGACCTGGTAGGAGCCAGTCACGTCTCGAATCAGCCCAACGGTGGCGGGGCCGAACAAAATTCCCAGGTTAAGGCAGGCGGAGAGAATACCGAAGGCAAGCCCTAGCCTTTCCCGGCTGGTGACATCGGGCGGCAGGGCAAAGACGGGGACGGGTATCAGGGTCTGGCAAACGCCGATGGCCAGCATCAGCGCTAGTATCCAGCCAGTGGTGGTAGGCACCAGCGTTATCAGGAACGCCAGGAGCACGCTGCTCACGGCAATAATGGTCAGCTTGTGGCCGACCCTATCTATGACAAAGCCAGCTATCAGGCTGGTGGCCAGGGATGACCACATGATGGCGCTGGTAATCAGGCCGGCTGAGGCAATGCTGAACCCGTTAGATTTCAGTAAGTCCGGGGTGAAGGTGAACAGGGAAATCATAGCGGCATTAAACAGCAGCCAGGCTATTCCCACCAGCCAGATTGGCGTGCCGGCCCGCCGGATGCCCAGTAAAAAGCTTTCCGGCCGGGATGGGGCCGGTTGGACTCGCCGTGGCGCTGAAGTAAAGATAATGGCGAATACTATCAATGCCGCTAGCGCCACCCCGGCGGTCAGCCAGATGCTTACTCGCCAGCCGAGGCTCTGCCCGATTATCGATAGGAAGTTCATGGTCAGGACTGTACCGAGCAGGAATCCGGTATTGAATATCCCCATGGCCATTCCTATCTCCCGCTCGTTGAACCATTGTCCCAGCAGTTGAGGCCCCAGTACCATCAGGGCGATGGCCCCGGTGCCGGCCACTACCCGCCCCACGGCAAGGATGGGTAAGGAGCTGCCGGTGGCGAAGATGACGGTGCCGGCCACAGTCAGCCCGAAGGCGACCAGACCGATTACCCTCTGGCCGTAGCGGTCGGCGAGCAGGCCCGCCGGAATGGAGATAAATATCCCGGGCAGGGCAAAGAGGCTCATGAGCAGGCCGCCCTGGGCGTGCGACAGCCTGAGTTCGTCCATGACCAGGCTTAAGACCGGCGGCACAGACTGCAGTGCAATAGCGTAGACCAGGACACAAAGGTAGGCCACACCAAGCATCACCCAGCGGCGTTTGCGGTTAATGGTGTCCATTTGTCTCTGGGTTGGGGACTACCAAGGGGCCTGAGTTGGTTTCTTCTTAAGGTAATTAATGAAATCGTCCAGAGTCATGGCGGCCATGGTCATGGTCGACATGGTGCCCCGCGCGCTCAATTCTACGGACAGCCTGGCCACGGCTTCATTACTCGGCGCTTCCAGAATATTGACGAAATCATGCTGTCCCAGTAGGGCATATTGGTCTATTATTTTGATGCCCATGAGTTCTACTTCTTTGTTAATTTCTTTCAGGCGGTCCGGGTCTTCCTTGATGATGCGGCGGCCTTCATCGGTGAGGGTGGTGAGCATAAGATAGATGGGCATGGCTGACCTCCTTTGTCGTTGCTAAAAATCACAATTACCTGGACTCTCTAATGGTAGACGCCCACGTCGAAAAAATCAACTGGTTTGAAAAATTGGCCCAATTCTGATATGTTGCACCTAGCATGAAGATTATCACCCTGAACTGCGGCAGCTCATCGGTCAAGTATGCCCTGTTCGATATGCCGTCCCGGAAGAGATTGAGCTACGGTATTGTGCAGCGGGTCACGCTCACCGGCTCGTTCATCGAGCATTACGACGCCCACAATCAGAAATCCACCCACCGACGCGAGTGTCCAACTCATGCCGTGGCCATTGCCCTGGTGATGGAGTTTCTCACCAACCCGCAGGCCGGTGGTATTAAGGACCTGGCGGAGGTAAATGGTTTCGGGCACCGTGTGGTCCATGGCGGGGAAAAGTTCACCAGCGCGGTGGTCATCAATGATGAGGTTATCCGCAGCGTAGCGGAGTTCTCCATGCTGGCTCCTTTACATAATCCAGCTAACCTGGCCGGTATCCGGGCGGCCATGCAGCTGGCGCCGGACGTCCCGCACGTGGCTATATTCGATACGGCCTTCCTGGCTACCATGCCGCCCCACGCTTATATTTATGCTCTACCCTATGAATGGTATGAGAAATATCACATCCGCCGCTACGGGTTTCACGGGACGTCTCACGGCTATGTTTCCAAAAGGGCGGCGGCTTTTCTGGGCAGGAAGCCCGCCGCGGTAAACCTGATAACTCTGCATATCGGCAACGGTGTCAGCATAACGGCAGTCAAGGATGGCGCCGCCTATGACCACAGCATGGGTTTCACGCCCCTTGAGGGGGCCGTAATGGGAACCCGCTGCGGTGATATCGACCCGGCCATTCCGCTATACGTGATGCAACAGGAAAACTTGAGCAGCGCGGAGATGGAAAGTATCCTGAACCGCAACAGCGGGCTGCTGGGGATTACCGGCAAGTATGTAGACCGGCGGGACATACTGGCGGCTATGCAGGCCGGCGATAAGCGGGCCGTGCTGTCTTTTGAAATTGAGTGCTATCGTTTGCGCAAATATATTGGCGCCTACCTGGCGGCCCTGGGTAGAGTCGATGCTGTCGTCTTCACCGCCGGGGTAGGGGAAAATTCTCCCCGGCACCGGGCAAAAATATGTGAGGGACTTGATGGGCTGGGCATAAAGCTGGCTGAAGACCGCAACCGGCAGGCGGTGGGCGGGCAGGAAGAGATGGAGATAAACGCGCCGGACTCACCAGTGAAAGTCCTGGTCATTCCCACTAACGAAGAGCTGGCCTTTGCCGAAGAAGTCTTTTCACTTGTCGGCAAAGGCCGTGATAATCTATACTAATTCCAGGAGGGACCAAAATGGACAAAAAGATGGAAGCCGAGCTTTTATCCTGCCTGAAGGGCTTTACCTTTCGCTGGCGCAGCCTGGGCGCCAGGGATGGTGAGCTGCTTGACCTCAACAAGAAGATAAACTCGGTGGAAGACTGGATTAGAGAGTATAACGACATCGCCACCGCCTATGAAAAGGCGGCGGACGCGATTACCGACCGGGTCGTGAAGACATCCAACTATCTTTCGGCGGCGGTCTACTTTCACTCCTCGCAGCTGGGCTTAACCAGCGATACCGACCGTAAGAAAGAGATATTCTACGCCTCGGTGAGGGCTTATTTCAAGGCTGCCCAGAACTTCAGCGTACCCCTGGAGCGGGTCGAGTTTCCCTATGATGGCAAGAGCCTTTCCGCCTATTTCCGCAAGAAGCCCGGTATCAAGAAATGGCCTACCGTGGTGCTGATACGGGGTGCGGATGCGAGCCGGGTGGCGGAGGACCACATCATTACCGAGTACCTGCTGCATAACGGGTTTTCCGTGTTCAATATTGATATGCCCGGCCAGTACGAAGCCCGGTTCAATGGCCTGGCCCTGATTCCCAACACCGAGAAACCGGTAGGCGCCGCCATCGACTACCTGGAAAAACGCCCGGAGGTCGACCCTGACCGGATAGTGGTATTCGGGAGCTGCGTGGGCGGTTTCATGGCGCCCCGGGCGTGTTCACTGGAGAAGCGGGCCAAGGCGTGTGTCTCGGTAGGCGGCTTCTACAGCTTGGCCGAATTTGAGTATCCCCTGCTGGCTACCCTGAATGTCCAGAACGATATGAAGGTCACTCCCGCCGAATATCCGCAGCGGCGGAAGGAATTTACTCTCAAGGGGTTCATCGAAAAAATGACCTGCCCGCTCCTGGTGATAAACGGCGCCGAGGATACCGTTATGCCAAACTCGCAGGCGGTGAAGATTTACGAGCAGGCCCGCTGTCCCAAGGAGCTAAAAATCTACCAGGGCTTGAACCACAACGCCTGGCACCAGAACCGTGAGGCGCTGAACTACGCCGCCGGCTGGCTGTGGGACAAGCTCGGCGGCAAGCCGGCCTAGTCATTGACTTGAAAGTAGAATATAGGGCTCCAGGCATTTTGCCTGGAGCCTTTTTGGTAGACGTAGAGAAAGATGCGACCCATGGGCTTGAAACTACCTTGACAGACCAGCGCTTGTCCAATATTATTAGAATACCAGTGCGAGATTATTTGCTGGCGGGCACGGAGTAATAGAAGTGAAGAACTGGCTCAAGGGACAGCTGGCACTTGCCGTTCTGAGCTTATGCGTGCTGGTTGTCTTTGTGCCTGAACTAGGCGAGGCGGCCAGCAATGTCCCTGCGCCGGTCTCGATAGCCAGCAGTAATCTGAACTATGCCGTCTTACCTATCCCTTTCCGGGTTGATAGCCACCTGTGGGCAGCTAAGCGCGGCAAAAGCAGCTTGTTCCGGGCGGCACCAATTGACAATTCGCTAATATCCCCGTGGACATACGGCTACTTCGCACCGAATCCCAATACAATTACTCCTTACGTCAGCCAGGTCGGCTTCATCCCTCATCAGCGTTTTCAGTCCATTTGCCGGTTGCTGGATATACCCCCGCCCTCCTTATTAGTTTCCTGAGTTTCCATTGGAAAACTAATAAGGAGGGAGCAAATGACTACTACTAACGAAGAAGCTAAAGTCTTTACCAAGCAGGAAATACAGGCGCAGATTGAAGCCCTGAAGGAACTCGGCAGCACCGTTTCCTTTTACCTTGCTGGCAGCTCGGCCAGCGGCGGACCATTTGGCCGGGGTGCCGTCATCATTGAGGTTAACCCCAACCTTCTCGGCAAGAAGCAGAAGAAGTATAACACCTACATCGTCAATGTGGACGGCACGCAGTTGCAACCTAAGGGAGAGGTATTCTTCGGCTCCGATAAGCCAAAAGACCTGGCCAGTTGGGTCAAGGACAGGCATTACAAGCCTACGGGAAGATAACCGGCAACTTTTGCAGCCCTTTCCAGCAGCCCCAGGGTTTTATTTGACACTGGGGCTGCTTTTCTGTGAATTTAGTCTCACGGACTATTGTGCTATTGGCGTAAAAGTGCTATTATTGCCTACATAAATAAGCAATAATGCACTATGGAGGGCAGCAGGTGTGGCTAAGAATGTTCAGTCACTTGAAGTAAGGTCTCCCGAGGAAAGCCCCAAAATACTGAGTACGCCGCTTCCCCAAATCCTGGATGAGATGGATGATAACATCCGGGCGGCGGCTGAAGCAGCCCGAAGGGCTGAGGCGGCGGCCAGAGAGGCCAAACAGGCCGCGGTAGCGGCTACCAAAGCATCCGTAGAGGCCGAGAAAAGAGCGGTAGAGGCACGCCAGGCCGGCGAGAAAGCGGCTGAGACCGCCACCCGGGCCGCGGCTGAAGCGGCGGCTAAGGCGGAAAAGACCGCCATGGCTGCCCGTGGGGTGGCGGAAGAGGCGGCCCGCAAAGCCGAGGAAGCCGACCGTGGCGCTAGAGAAGCGGCTGAGGCATTCCGGCAGGCGGCTGACGAGGCCGCGCTGCGTGCCGAGGAAGCCAGTGCCAAGGCTACCGCAGCCGCTGACGAGGCAGCCCGGAGGGCTGAGCAGGCTAGCTTAGCCGCTCGAGAAGCCGCTGAAGCGGCCATGAAAGCATCTAAGGAAGCCGCCCGGGGCGCTAAAGAGGCCGGGGAAGCTGCCATGAGAGCGGCTGAAGAAGCCGCGCGCCGCGCCGAGGAAGCCAGTGCCGCGGCCAGGGAAGCCGCCGAAACGGCCACCCAGTCTGCCGAGGAAGCGGCTCGCCGCGCCGAAGAGGCGGCCATGAGAGCCGAAGAAACGGCCAGGGGGGCCAAGTACGCGGCTGATGAAGCCACCGCCAAAGCGGAGGAAATAGAGCTGGCTGCCCGGGAAGCCGCGGCGGCAGCCGCCAAAGCTGCCGAGGAAGCCGCCGCCAGGGCTGAGTCAATAGCCATGTCGGCGCAGGAGGCGGTTGAAGAGGCTATCGAGGCCGCCAACGCTGCCGCCAGGCGGGCGGAAGAAAGCGCCAAAGCATCCAGAGCATCAGTTGCCTAAGTGACTAAAAGTCCGACCTTGGAGACGGCCACTGAGGCGGAGCAGGTGGGCCGGAAGGCCAAGAAGGCGGCCGCTGATGCTTTTCATGCTGCGGAAGAGACAGTCAGAAAAGCCGAGGCTGCCGCCAGTGCCGGTGATGAAGCCATCTGGGCGGCGGCTAAAGTCTCCGGGGCCGTGGCTGACCGGGTTGACGAAGCGGGAAGAGAAGCAAAGGCAACGGCATCCACCGGTTTTGATGTCGCTGACAAGACACGTAAGAAAGCCGAGCAGGCCGACATAGCCGGGGACGAGGCTATTGAGGCATCGGCTCATGCGCTGCATCAGCTAATCAGTCAGGCCGAGGACCTGGCCCGGCAGGCACAGGAAGCCGCGGAGACCGCCACCAAAGCGTCCGGTGTAGCCAAGGAAGCGGCGGAGACCGTACGGCGGGCAGCCGGACAAGAGGCGGCCGGCGCGGCAGCTAAGGCTGAGGAAGCCAAGAAGGCCGCGGAACAGGCTGGCGTCAGGGCTGAGGAAGCTGCCCGGCGGGCTAAGGAATCTGCTGAGGCAGCCATAAAGGCGGCCGGGGCAGAATCAGGGGCCAGGGCTGAGGAAGCCAAGCATGCCGCTCAGGAAGCTGGTGCCAGGGCGGAAGAGGCGGCGCGGCGGGCCATAGAAGCCGCCGAGGCCGCGATGAGAAAGGCCGAAGAAGCCGGTGCGGCTGCCATCAAGGCCGGTGAAGAAGCCGTCGCTAAAGCCGAAGCCGCTCTACCGAGGTCGCTGGTGCAAAAAGTCCTCGGTTCCTGGGAGTTTATGGCCTTCATGGTGGTCAGCTTACTGGCAGCCATCGTGGCCGCCGTAGCCATCAGTCTGGGCTTATCTATCTTTCTTATCCCGAGGTAGCAATTAGCCTGAATTCAGAATTGCCATCCGCTGGCTCAAACCGGCGGATGGCTTTTTTGTGCGCTTTGAAACTCGCGGCGCCGCCGCGGGTGCGCATCCCTTGTTCTACGGCCTCGCTAGCGGTATCATGATAAAGGGAGAGATACCAAATGTCCTGTTTTGTTGACCTTACTACCGCCCAGATACGAGAGCTGCTAGCCGGAATGGGGGAGCCTGACTACCGGGCTGGCCAGCTCCAGCACTGGATTTACCAGCGGCTGGCCATCTCTTTTGACGAGATGACCGGTCTTCCCGGACGCCTGCGTCAGGGACTGGCGGGGCGGATGCGACTCCACAGCCTGACCCCGCAGCAGGAAGTCATGGGCAGCGACGGGACGGTGAAAACCCTCTTCGCTCTTGCCGACGGTAAGACCGTGGAGTCCACGCTCATGCCATCGCCAACCAGCAAGGGTCATACCCGCTATACCGTGTGTCTTTCCACCCAGGTGGGCTGTCCCATCGGCTGCCCTTTCTGCGCTACCGGCCAGCAGGGGTTTGAACGTAACCTTACCCCGGGAGAAATCATCGACCAGGTGCTTTACTTCGCCCGTCGACTGCGCGACCGGGCCGGTGAGTCGCCTGGCAGCGCCATCACCAACTTGGTCTTCATGGGCATGGGTGAACCCCTGGCCAACTACGATGCGCTCTGGCAGGCCATTGAGATGCTGAACTCGCCGCAGGGCTTCGGGCTGGGCGCGCGCAGCATGGTTATCTCCACCTCAGGGCTGGTGCCGGGCATAAAGCGGCTGAGCCAGGAGAAGCTCCAGGTAGGGCTGGCAGTCTCGCTCCATGCCAGTGAAAATGCGCTGCGCAGCCGGCTGGTGCCGGTCAATAAAAAGTATCCGCTGGAAGAGCTCATCCCGGTCTGCCGCGAATACGTTGCATCGACCGGCCGGCGTATCAGCTTTGAGTATGCCCTCTTCACCGGCGTGAACGATTCTCTTCAGCAGGCGCGTTCCCTGGCCCATTTGCTCGGCGGGCTGAACTGCCACGTTAATCTGATTGCTGCCAACCGGACCACAAATCCGGAATTTCGCTCGCCGGTGCGCGCTACCGTTCTCGCTTTTGAGAGAGAGCTTAAACGGCTGCGCATTGCCTGCACGCTGCGGCAGGGAAAGGGCCTGGATATAGATGCCGGCTGCGGCCAACTGCGCAGCCGTTTCTTATCTGAGAGTAAGTCTCGGGTTTCGGTGCGGAAACTGGCTTGAAGTGATTGGCCATTGTAGTAAGAGTCTGTTGTCATTGCGAGTCCCGATGAGTCGGGACGATGAAACGGGACGACGAAGCAATCTCAAGTATCAGCGAGATTGCTTCGCTTCGCTCGCAATGACAAGCATGGGATAGGACAGCCTTTGATAACATGGATTCGATTAGACCAACCAGGAGGTGAGCATGGACTACGTTAAGGTTGCCCGGGAGCTTCTTGCTTTTGATACCTCTGTCCCGCCCGGTTTGCGCTATGAAGAGGTAATGGACTACCTCAAGCCGGTGTTTAGCCAGGTGGGTTTTGAAACCGAAACCGTTCACATACCCCGGGAATATTCGGATGGGAACGAGCCGAGGGTCAATCTGTTGGCGCACCGCCGGCAGCCGGGCAAGCCGCGCCTGATATTCTACGCCCATATTGATGTGGTGCCGGCTCAGGGCTGGGAGGCATTCCAGCCGCGGGTGGAGAACGGCAGAATCTACGCCCGGGGCGCCGCTGACATGAAGGGCGGGCTGGTAGCCCTGCTCCTGGGTCTGGACAAGGTCAAGGGGAAGACCCTGAAGTATGACACCTCGGTAATGGTAACCACCGATGAGGAAGTGGGGCAGTCCGACCAGCTCCGTTACCTCGGGCGGTTCCTGGAGCCACTGGCTGGGGCTTACCTATTCGACCTCGATTCCAGCTTTGGTTACGTGGTTATTGCCAGCCTGGGGGCAATTCAGATGGATATCAAGGTCAAAGGGACGGCAGTCCACTCCGCTATGGCGCACACGGGCGAAAACGCCGTGGAAAAGGCGAACCTGCTGATAAATGCCCTCCTCGACCTCAAGCGGGAGGTAGTCAAGAGAAAGTCGAAGGTGGATGCCCATCCTTCAACCGGACTGGCCAGGATGGAAGCGAGGTTGAATATCAACGTGGTCAAAGGGGGGCTTAAGGTCAACATTGTGCCGGACGAATGCCTGATTTCGGTCGACCGCAGGCTTATTCCCGAAGAGAATCTCGTCGAAGCTGAGCGGGAGCTGGTTAAGACACTGTCTGGGGTACCGGGAGTCCGCTGGGAGATAGATAAGGTGTTTCGTATACCAACCGTCCCGCCGTTGTCCGCCGACCCGGTTACCGATGAGCTGGCCGGCATCATCCGGCAGGTCACGGGAAAATCGGGCAAGTTTGGCGAGATGGGCTCCGGCGACCTGGGCCACATTGCCGCCCTGGACTGGAAGGCCAGGCATTTTGGCGCCGGGGTCATCCGCCCCGACTGCAATATCCACGGCAAAGACGAATTTGTTAATCAGAAAGACATTGAAGATTTGGCGTTGATTATTGCCAGGTTTGTCGCGTCTTGAGCCGTTACCTGGCGGCGCCTATCCCCCTGGGCCCCCCTTCCCCGGTAGGGGAAGGGGGGATTAGAAAGGAAAGGGCCTTGTCAGCTCTCTCGGTTGTCTCTTCCCCCTGTGAAGGGGAAGAGGTTGAAGGGGATATAGGGTTTTCCAATATTTAAACTCTCTTTTAGAGAGTGAACTTACCTTTTTATCAGGCCGGGCTGCATAGCGGGTAGATTTGCCTCAGCAGGCTCTGCCGCTGCCACCAATCCAGCCTGGCCATTGCTGATACGGACCGCCGTAGTGAATCATCCTGACCCAGGGAATAGACCGGGACACTCCGGCCATCATGCCGGTTAATGACTCCTCTGCTTACCAGATAATTCAGGGCTTTCTCCACGTAAACCTTCCGGCTCTTCAAGACTTGTTCAATCGCCAGCCGGCTGAAACGGGTAGAGGGATGCCGGCCCATGAAGAGCAGGAGTTCCAGCAGACAGACCTGGTCATCCCCGTAATCCTTAATGAACTTGAACAACTTCCCGTCGGTGGCCATTTCGGGAATATCCATATTGACTCCTTACTAGACCTGGAACCAGACCATGACCCCGGCAAAGGTATAGAGCGGTAGGGGTTCTAGCTCCCTACCGCTCTATACCGGAGGGGGCTAGCGAGACTGGTTATGTGCCGATACCGAGTTAAACTGGCCTGTCCGCTGTCCGGAAAGTACACGCCGCTGGCGCATGAAAGACGGAATTTCAAGCTCTTCCTTCTTCAAGCCCTTAAGCAGCTTGCCGATTTCTTTTTCCCAGGCGGCGCCGGCCAGTGCATCCCGGGTGTTAAAGCCGGTGGCAATAAGGGTCAGGCGCAACTCGTTGCCCATATTGGGGTCGAGGCAGACACCGAAGATGACATTAGCCTCCGGGTCAACCGCCTGGCGTATGACTTCCGCGGCATCATTGACTTCAAACAGGGTAAGGCTGCTGCCGCCGACCACATTGAACAAGACTCCTTTGGCGCCCGCAATAGAGACATCCAGCAACGGGCTGGACAGAGCTTCTTTGGCGGCGTCGGTGGCGCGGTTCTGTCCGCTACCATGACCAACGGACATCCAGGCAGGCCCGGCGTCTTTCATTATGGTACGGATATCGGCGAAGTCAAGGTTGATAAGCCCGGGGACAGTGACTACCTCGGCGATGGCCTGCACACCATGATGCAAGACCTGGTCCGCCAGTTTGAAGGCACCGTCAACGCCGGTCTTCTGGTCGCAGAGCTCAAGGAGGCGGTCGTTGGGGATGATAATCAGGGTATCCACGTTACCCATCATGGCCATAATACCCTCTTCGGCGGTATGGGTGCGGTGATTGCCTTCAAAGGTGAACGGCTTGGTGACCACGCCGATGGTGAGCGCCCCGGTCTGCTTGGCCATTTCGGCGACTACCGGCGCGGAACCGGTGCCGGTGCCGCCGCCCATACCGGCGGTGATGAATACCATATCGGCTCCGGTCACGGCCTGTCTTATCTCATCCCGGCTCTCTTCGGCGGCTTTCCGCCCGACGTTGTGGTCGCCACCGGCGCCGAGGCCGCGAGTGCACCTCTCGCCGAGCTGGATGCGGACGGCGGCTTCCGTAACCGCCAGGTGCTGGGCATCGGTATTCATGGCGATGAATTCGACGCCGCGGATTTGTTCCCGCACCATGCGGGTAATGGCATTGGAACCGGCCCCACCCAGGCCGATGACTTTAATCTTGGCACCACTGGGGACATAACTCGTTTTCGACATCCTGTTCTCCTTATATCCTTTATTTAATTATTCTGCTTTTAGCTGAACATCCGGAAAACCCGTGACATGAAACCGTTAGCACCGGATTTGCTCTGCCAGGTCTGGGTATCCTGATGGTTCATCTTCCAGACCAGCAGGCCGACACTGGTGGCATAGGCCGGGTCACTCAGGGTATCCGAGACGCCGTAGAGGTTAAAGGGGATACCAATCCGGGTGGGCAAACGGGTTGCCTGGCGTCCCAGTTCGGCAATACCGGGCAGATTAGCGGTGCCGCCGGTGATTACCAGACCGGAAGGAATTAGACTGGCATAATCAGTGCGAGGTAACTCCAGCACGACGAGCCGGAGGAGTTCCTCGACACGGATGCGGATAATCTCCGAAAGGTCCCGGTAGGAGACACTGTGTCCGTCTTCGGTCAGGGTCTTATCAGCATCGTCTTTCTCATCCTGGTAGGGTAGCACATTGCCGTACTTTTTCTTCATCTCCTCGGCCAGGTCAAAGGCAAGTCCCAGGCCAACCGAAATATCCTGGGTAATCTGGTGACCGGCTACGGGCAGGATGGAGGTGTGGTAGATGCTGTTGTTCTTGAAGACGGCAATATCGGTAGTGCCCCCGCCGATATCCGCCAGCATGACGCCGTTCATTTTTTCTTCGTCAGTGAGAACGGCTTCGGCGCTGGCCAGCGGTTCCAGTACCAGGTCGTCAATTTCAACGCCAACGCCGCGGATGCACTTGGTCAGGTTCTGGACGGAGGTTATGCCCGCGGTGATGATATGTGTCTCCACATCAAGGCGGAAGCCGTGCATCCCGACCGGATTTTTGACGCCCTCCTGGCCATCAACAATGTAGGTGCGCGGAATAACATGCAGCAGTCTCTGGTCGCTGGGGACTTTAATGCTGCGTGCCACTTCAAGGACACGCTTCAGGTCTTCCCCGCGTACCAGCTGGTCGTTGCGGGTAATGGCTACCACCCCGCGGTTGTTTACCGAGCTGACGTGCCGGCCGGTCACGCCGACATAGGCGGATTCCAGCTTGAAGCCGGCGCTTCGCTCTGCCTTCCTTACTGACTCGCGGATTGATTCCTTGGCCTCGTTGACATTGACCACCAGGCCTTTCTGCAGGCCGTGGGATGGGGCTATGCCAACGCCAAGGATGCGAAGGCCGCTCCCGCCAGCGATATCAGCCATGATGGTGCAAACTTTTGTGGTGCCGACATCCAGAGCGGCAATCCTGGTCCTCTTCATTTCTTACCTCCTCCTTCTTAAGAAGTTATTATTGTACCGGGATTTAACCGTTATCCCTTGCTTTCGCGGTAACGGATGTTCCACTTGTTGCATACCATATTAATGTAGTTCTTCAGCTCGGGATTGGGCGTCCGATAGATCTCGGCCAGAAAACCATGCAGCAGCTCACCGCCGCTCATTCCCGGAATTGGTTCTTCTGGGCCCGGCAGGTTGATGTAGACAATCTCCGTCATTAATTTCTGGTACTCAATAGCTGACCCCATGAATAGCTCCTTTCCTTTCTAAAAACTTTTTATAGCTCATCCTACGTCTTACCAAAAGCATCGGTCAATTTTTGTCCCGTTCAATTCCATTCGCAGGACAGTTAGTGCCATAGTTTTCCTATCCCCGTTCTGGAACTAAGACGAAAAATAACCCCTTGAAATTCCATTTCTGGTATAGTATATTGAAAACAACCGATGGAGCCACTGATGATAGATGACAAGAGCCGGAAGCGCCTGCCGCCTTACGTTTCCTATCGCACCTTCCGCAATTTTATTGATGGCCTGCAGGAAGTAACGCCGGCCCGGATTGACCGTAGCTACTGGGGCGACCGGCTGTCTGGCAGCACCGGTACCCAGCTTATGGCGGCGCTACGTTTCCTGGGGCTGGTAGACGCTAATGGCATTCCCACCGCCCGCCTGAAAGGCCTGGCAGCAGCCCGGGGTGAGCACCGCAACGAGCTGCTGCGTGAAATGACTACGGAAGCGTTTGGTTTCCTGACGCTGAGCTCATTCGATATGCAAACGGCTACCTCGGCGCAGCTGCAGGAGGTCTTTCACTATACCTTTCAACTGACCGGCGACGTGGGACGCAAGTGCATCAAGTTCTTCGTGGCGCTCGCCAGCGACGCCGGTATGCCGCTGTCGCCTTTCATCACCAAACGGTTCAGGATAAGTCACGGAAATACCGGAACTAAAACCGCTACCAGACGTTCCACTGCCAGGACAAGTCGCAGTGCCGTAGTTCCACAAAGTATGGAAGAAGTTCCACTCAGAAAGTCCTGGGACGAAATGCTAATTACCAAGTTTCCCACCTTTGACCCCACCTGGTCCGACGAGGTTAAGCTAAAGTGGTTCGAAGCCTTTGACGAACTGCTGAAACGGGGCCTGGTTAAGGGCTAAAATTCTTTCCCCTCATTGCTCGTTGTAGATAGAAGCGGCTCTCCGCCGCTGATTTACTACTCGTTCCCCATGTGTTATTAGCGCTTTTGCACCTCAAGAGATACGTAACCTTACGGATAGACCGGCTAACCCTGAGCGTATACTATTAAATTGTAATGAATAGTCGGGAAGAAAGCGTAAATGCAGGTGGTCAGGCATAAGTGGCTGCCGGGCATGATGGAATCAGCGCCTTGGCCCCCTCGTGCTCGCTGGATTAAGCTTTTTTGGCCCTGATTTCTTCGCCTGAGCCCAAGCAGCCAGCCTTATCATAATTCCAGGTTAGAAAAACGATGATATCAATCCTAAAAAGCACTTGTTCTTGTCGATACGAATAGCTAGAATATGGATGAAGCGGCAAGAGGTGATAATTGGGCATAGTGCTTCATAAGCAACCGGAACTCAACAAGCCGGTGATGATTGCCGGCTGGCCCGGCATTGGCAACATCGGGCTGATTGCCGTGGACACCTTGCGCAGCCAGGTGCAGGCGGAGCAGTTTGGCGAGATAGAGCCCTGGGACTTCTTTTACCCGAAGAAGGCCACTATCAAAAATGGCATTCTGCAGGAACTGGAGTTCCCATCCAACAAGTTTTACTACCAGAGGCTTGCCAACCGCGACCTGCTCTTCTTCAGCGGGGAAGAGCAGCCGGCGGACAGCGGCCGGATGTATGCTGAAGGCAGAAAGGCATACCAGCTGGCAGACCTGGTCCTGGATGTGGCGGCCAAGTTCGGTTGCCAGAGAGTCTATACATCCGGGGCGGCGGTGTCGCTAATCCATCATACCCAGCCGCCCAGAGTCTGGGCGGTGGCCAGCCGGAGTGACTTGCTGCAGGAAGTTAAGAGCTACCGTACTGTTTTAATGAGTGAGGTGGAAGGCAGAAACGGCCAGGGCAGCATCACCGGTCTGAACGGTCTTTTGCTGGGGGTAGCCAAGAAGCGGGGCTTTGAGGCGGTTTGCCTGATGGGGGAGATACCGGATTACCTGGCCGGGGTACCTTTCCCTTATCCCCGGGCTTCTCAGGCAGTGCTGGAAGTACTCACCAAATTGCTGGGAATTGAGGTCAACCTGGGCGTTCTCGACGTAATGACCGCTCAGATAGATGGCGTCATCAACGATATCTACGAAAAATTCCCGCCGGAAATAAAAGAGCGGATTGAGCCGAGACGGCTCGCTGCCCAGCCCAAGCCGGAGACAATCACGGAAGAGGAAGTGCAGTGGATGAAGGAGCACATTGATGAGCTCTTCAAGAGAGGCAAGGGAGAAAGACCCTCTTAGGTTCTGGTGTAAGCCTGAGTTGAACCGCCCGTCTTTAATCATCGGCTGGAGTGTAGATGCCGGCAGATTGGGGACGCGGGTAATCAACTACCTCAACAGGAAACTCGACGGCCGGATTTTCTGCGAAATTGAGCCGGCCGACTTTTTCCCGCTGGGCGGGGTGAGCATCGAGGATGACCTGGTCCAGTTCCCGGAAAGCAAGTTCTATGCCAGTGATGTGGATAACCTGGTGCTCTTCAAGAGTGCCCCGCCTAATTACGCTTGGCACGAGTTCCTCAACCTGGTTCTGGATGCCGCGGAGCGCTGGCAGGTCAAGGAAATTTATTCCCTCGGCGGCATGGTCTCGCCGGGGGCTCATACGGCGCCGCGGGAGCTGGTGGGTATTTTCAACTCGCCCGAACTGAAGGTGGCCCTGGGCCAGTATAACCTCAATGCCGACCTGGACTATGAGACACCGGCCGGTCAGCGGCCCACTCTGAACTCTTTTTTGCTGTGGGCGGCCAGCCGGCGGAATATTGCCGCGGTCAATCTCTGGGTGCCGGTGCCCTTTTACCTGGTGCCGATGGATGACCCCCGGGCGCAGAAACGGGTGCTGGAGTTCTTTAACCGGAGGTTCGACCTGAAGCTCGATTTCACTGACCTTGATGCTGACATTAGCCGGCAAAATGAGGAGTTGGCCGAAGTGAGGAGCCGTGTCCCGGATGTGGATGAATTCATCAAGAGACTGGAAAGCAACCTGGCGCTCAGCACCGAGGAAAACCAGAAGCTGGCCACCGAGGTAGAGAATTTCTTTCGGGAAAAGAAGACCTGAAGACGGCGCGGCTACTTGTCGTAGAAGCCCTCCGCTTTGAGTTTTTCGTATTGCTCAAGTCCGGCTGGGGTAGGGGCAAAGGAATAAAGAGACACCCGGCCGCCCTCCTCCTTTGATATCAGCCCTAGTGAAATGAGTGCCTTGGTCGATGCTTCTCCCAGGTAGCCGAACAGGTCAAGGCGATGGTCCGGCATGGGCTGGCCGGTCGCCTGGTACTCGCGGCAAATGTCGCCGAGAAGGCGGGCTGGCTCCTCTCTCAGGCTCTTCAGGACTCGCTTAATTACCTCGGTAGTTTGCAGTTCCATGCCGAACTCATCGATGGCAGTCATGGTTGATTTCTCCTTCATCTATTAATTGTAACCCGTGCGGCGTGATTTAGACAAGGACGACCGGTAAAGGTTCGCTTTTGTTATGCTATACTGAGATGGCGACAAGAGGGAGCTATGGCTAAAGACTACTACCAGATTCTGGGTGTTGACCGCAGTGCCACCGAGGAAGACATCAAGAAGGCCTATCGCAAGCTGGCCATGCAGTATCATCCCGACCGTAATCCGGGCAAAGAGCAATGGGCTAACGAGAAGTTCAAAGAGATAAACGAGGCTTTCAGCGTTCTCGGCGACCCGCAAAAGAGAAAGCAGTATGACCAGTTCGGCACGGCGGGCACTCCGGGCGATATCTTTGGCAGCAGCGATACCCGCTCCACCTTTGAAGACCTGATGAAGGACTTTGGTGGGGCCGGCCTCGGCTTTGACTTCCTCGATGACATATTCGGCGATATCCTGAAAGGCAGGAGTTTTTCCTTCCGGGTATTCCGAAGTGGGCAGGGCGGCACCGGCGAGGTGCCGGGAGGCATTAACCTGGAGGATATATTCGGCCAGGCGCAGCCGCCACCGCCGGAAGTCCGCTATGAGATAACCATCAGCGCGGAGCAGGCAGTCAAAGGGCTGGAAAAAGACCTGGCCCGCCATTGTAAGAAGCTCAAAGTCAAGATTCCGGCCGGGGTGAAGGATGGCACCCGGGTGAAACTGCGCAATGCCCGCCAGGCCACCGATGGCCAGCCGGGGGATATCATCATCCTGGTCAGAGTCAAGTAAATAAGGAAAATTTTGTCTTTACAAGGGCGGCTTATTGGGGCTAAAATAGTGATTACGGGCGGTTGGCTCAGTGGTTAGAGCACTTGCTTCACACGCAAGGGGTCACAAGTTCAAATCTTGTACCGCCCATTTTTCCATATTTTGTGCCCTTGCCGTTTGTGTTTCTTCAACTTATAATCTCTGGTATTGAGATTACTAGCGAAACAGCGTAAAAAGGTTGCTCAAGTTAGAAAAGAGAGAAGTACGGTATGGTAACGACTACTTTGGATAAGCGGAGAATGGCACGATAACTCCCAAGCAAGCCTACAATGGGGAGGTTGATGGACCAAAATAGGATATGTTTACACGAATGTTCTCGACTCGAGCTCCTTTGGTAACTGCAGGTTGGAGAGACCGGCAAGCACCTATCTTCTAAGATGTGGTTCTGAGTCCAGTAAGCCTCACTATAAACTAAATCAGATTTCATCAACCATCCCCTGCCCACCTTGTTCTCTCTTCAACCATTTACCCCCTATTCTTACTACTTTGGCAATCCTTGGAATTCGGAGTATGAGCAATAAAACCACCACTCCGCTGTAAATAAATGGAACGCGGAAGTCTGCCTTGGTCTGCCATATGAAGTGGAGCGCTGCCAGAAGCGCCGCCGCATAAATTAGCCGATGTAGACGTGTCCAGTTTTTACCCAGCCGTCTTTCCCACTCCCCAGTAGAGGTTACCGCTAATGCCAGTAAGATTAGAAAAGTAATAAAACCAACTATTACAAAACGTTTGTTGGCAATATCCGCCCAGATTAAAGCAAAATTGAATTCATAATCCACCCCGACGAAGTTCAGAAAATGCAGGCTGGCATAACCAAAGGTGTAGAGCCCCAGCAGGCGGCGCAACTGCAAGGCTTGCTTGAGCCCAAATATGGTGTAGATAGGTCTGCAAGCCAGAGTAAGCACTAACAGGGTCAGCGTAGATTTACCAGTTCTAAGCTGGATTTCCCGTATCGGGTTAGCGGTTAGATGACCCTGTGTGAAGTCCCAGACGAGCCAGGCGAGTGGCACCAAAGCGGCAATATGGACGAGTATTTGAAGCCAGGATGATTTAAGTATGCGCATTAGAAGAACTTCTTCAAGTCCATGCCAGCATAAAGGTAGGCAACTTCATCGGCATACCCGTTAAAGAGCAAAGTCTTAATCCGTTCAAATTGGCCAATACGGCGCTCGCTGGACTGAGACCATCGGGGGTGGGGCACATCGGGATTAACGTTAGAGTAAAAGCCGTATTCGTTTGGAGAGGCGGCCATCCATGCCGAAACGGGCATTTCTTCCACCAGGTCTATTTTTACGATTGACTTGATGCTCTTGAAGTCATATTTCCAGGGTACCACGAGACGAATTGGAGCACCGTCCTGTGGCGGCAAGGGTTTGCCAAAAAGCCCAGTAGCTAATATGGTCAGATTATGCATCGCCTCATCCAGGCGCAGTCCCTCGACATAAGGCCAGTCGAGTATGCCCCTCTTCTGACCGGGCATTTGATTAGGGTCATAAATGGTTTCAAAACGGACATATTTTGCTTTTGATGTCGGCTCAACTTCCTTTAGCAATGCCGCTAAGGGAAACCCCAGCCACGGGATAACCATAGACCAGGCTTCGACACAGCGCAGGCGGTAAATTCGCTCTTCCGGTGGGAACTTTCGCAACAAATCGTCTAAGCTAAAGGTTAGTGGTTTGTTGACCAGTCCCCCCACCTTCACCTCCCAGGGGGAGGTCTTAAAATTTTGTGCCAGAGTTGCCACGTCTTCTTTTTCGGTAGAAAACTCATAGTAGTTATTGTAATGAGTGACATCCTGGCAGGAAGTCAGTTTAGCTCCCAGCTCATCTGTATCTTTACTGGCGTACGCCGAATCACAAAAATCAGTGCCAGGTGGGGGCGGCGGTGTGATGCCACCCCGCCTGCAAGCCGAGAGAATAACCGTGCTAGCTGCCAGAGCGCCTAAACCGACGAGGAGTTTACGTCGGGAAACATAAAGGTGCTCAGAAGTGACTTCAGATAGATTTATCTTTTCCATTCTCTCCCCACCCTTATCTCCATTATCGAACGTAACTATTCATGTGTCAAGATGTGCTGAGATCGGAGCCTACGCTTGACACGCAAAGGGTAGCTGTTCGATCCCCTACCGACCACTATGTCACATTTTGGCAACAAAAGTGCACAGAGACCGCGTGAAAAATATCATTAGAGAAGAGTTCTAGTAGTATGCTAACTAGCCCAAAAACTTCCTGATTTGAGCAGCTTCTACTATCAGTTTGGGGAGACGATCGGTTTGGCTTCTGTTGAAACACTCAATGATTTGGGGAGTTATTTCTTGATGCGTCACATTTGTTACGAAATCCGAAGTGACGCTATAATTCTATAAGCTGAAGAGCAGTTCAAACGTCCTGGTTCTGTCTATCGTACAGTACCGCCCACCATTCTTTTTCGTGTTAGTCAGGGTTAGAGTATCCTGATGAAGTCGGGATATCGCCAACCATCGCAGTTAACGTCCCATTCCCATTCCAGGTTTAGCTGGCAAGGGTGCTTGCTGGTTGCCTGGCTCCTGGGTGAATGGCACTTGTAAAGTAGGCACGTTAACGGCGTTGGTCCAATCGGTGGATACGTAGATAGTGGTAGCGGCTATCTCTCCGCCGCTTAACGGCCCTTCGCCATATTCGATTTTCTCAATGAGCTTCTGTGTATCGGCGCCCGCTTTTCTAAATGTTCCCAGCTCAGTGGTCACGCCGTTTACCAGTTTCGCAATGGGTACGTTACGGAGAATAACTCGGTAAAAGTTGCCTCTACGGGTGGTGGGCTGGACTATTTGCTGGTAGTAAAAAGAGAGGGGGCTGAAAGCCCCCTCTCTTTTATCACTCCCCCCGACGAGAGAACTACATGTCCATATCCCGGAGGGGAGATAAGTCCTGCTTATCTTTCGCCCTCTTTCTTGGATTTCCAGGCGGGGTAAGCGCCTATAGTCTTTTGCCTCAGCTTGAGTATGAAGCTAGTTAGTCTGACGGTTACTTCAGTGCAGATTTACGTATTGTGTCGTTCTTGCCGGGATTGTCCGTTCAATGTTTAACGCGGGTCCGCCAGGTGGCCTGACCTCCAGCGCAAACTCGTCATAAGCACCGATGTTATCACTGGCAGACATGTCCACGGTGAGCATAAAAAGTTCGTTCTTATCCAGCAAGTTGTCATCGTTGATTGTGCTCAATTTAGTGATGGTCCAACTCAGCAAAGGTATCATGGTATCTATATCGGAATAAGAAATGACCACCTGTTGAGTGCTGTTGGAAGTTCCACCGAAGTCAACCGGGCTACCGGCTCCGGGGATGCCGACAAACAAATAAAGCTCCTGCAAAGTATTGTTTGTCATCTTACCGATGACGTCACCTTTAAGCTGAATGACGCTTGTGGTTGACTCCAGTCCGGAGTGTACGGCCAGTTTGGCCTTCTGTGCCGAATACATCCCCGCTTCCAGGACAACGTAGGCCAACACCGAGGCAACCATTACGAAAGCAATGAGTATGATGGCTGTCTCCAAGCCGGTGATGCCTTCTTGCTTATCGTTAATCCTTCTACATATGCGGGATATGCGTGAGAATATCGCCTTCATGTAACCCACCTCCCAAATAGCTGTTAGAACAGGAGAGCGGTCCCAGCCTATTTGAAAAGAAGTATAGAGAGTCCGCCGTAACAAAAGCGTAAACAGTTGCTCCGATAGTATAAAAATGTTGTAATATTTGCTTTCTACTGTGAAGCGGAGCCGCGGCGATGTTGATTTGAATAGTGGGTAATACATGTTGGGGTTTCCGTCTATCATAGGCGAACACCACTACCCCAGGTTGGGTGTTAGCCCTGACGCCCTTTGGTGAAATCCCTGTTGTTGAGGGGCACCCGCTAGCGGTAGATTACTATAAGAAAATAGTAGGATTACTATCTACTCATGGTGTCAAAGATGCGGATGATACGGGAAGGCGAGATGACGGAAACCGGCGGTACCAGCCGGAAATTAGCTGTCTTTATAGCGGATAACCAGCCCCTCTACCGCCAGGCAATACGCCAGGTGCTGGCGGATGATATGGAGGTAGTTGGCGAATCGGCGGTGATGGATAATGTCTGGAGCCTGGTGGAGAGCCTTTCGCCGGATATTGCTCTGGTGGATATCAGCGCCTCTGTAACCGAAGGTTTAGCGGTAGCCCGCGAGGTGGCCAGCCGCTGCCGCGGCGCAGCCGTGGTAGTCCTCAGCGCCAAACCGGATGATGACCAGCTTTTTCAGGCCATAAAGTCGGGGGCAGCCGCTTTCCTGAGTAAAGACGTCAGTGCCGAAAGCCTGGTAAGCACCCTCCGGCAGGTGGCCGCCGGCGAATTCCCCATAAATGACATGCTGCTCGCCAAACCCAACACCGCCAAGAAGGTACTGCAGCTGTTTAACGGTCTGTCACGGATGGGCCAGGAAGTGGAAGACTACATCGCGCCGCTCAGCCGCCGCGAGCGGGAGATACTGCAGTATATCGCCAACGGGTTTTCCAATAAGCGCATCGCCTTTGCCCTTGGCATCAGTGAGCAGACCATCAAGAACCATATCACGTCTATTCTGCGTAAACTGAACGCTAACGACCGCACTCATGCCGTGGTACTGGCCATGCGCATGGGACTGCTTAACGCCCGGGATACCCGGTATATACCAGACGCGGACATGGGTGAACCATCACCCAAACGGCGCAACCTGGCGATGTCAGCGACCAGGTAAAAGAGACCTGACAGGCCTTCACACGAAAGGAGCTCACTGGCCTATGGCTATGACCGTTAAGAACTGGTTGAATGATGCCCACGGTAAGGTCGGCGAGGTGAACAAAGATTCCGTCCCGGTACACTCTTCCCGAAAACAAA
>JAUYDJ010000035.1 GCA_030690025.1 Chloroflexota bacterium
ACACGCATCAAGGTTACCGGTACGCCACCGTCCGCTGTCCCCTCGCACTCCACGCATCTCATCTCCCGGGCAAGAGTATCCACATCAATTCCATGCTGGGATACCAGATGCCCCCAAGCGGCATCATGAATTTCTTTGACCGCCTTCTTTTTGAAAAGCCCCATGCCTCTACATCCTCGTAAGATAAGTTAACGTATACTCACTAATAAGTAATCAGATACTTATCTTGTAGCACAAACTTTTGGGTTTGTCAATAGGTTAACCGGTGGGTTCTGCTCAATCATGGTTGTCATTGCGAGGAGTCCTTCAGCTGAAGGACGACGAAGCAATCTCATTCTCCACCCATCCGAGATTGCTTCGCTTCGCTCGCAATGACATCAACAACTAAGATTGAGTAAACAGACCGGGGGGTTCTTAAGAGTTAACCGGGGAGAAAGGGACGAAAACATGCTTGACATGATAATCCGGCATAGCCTACAGTGAGACTGTATTATCCGGTCAATGGACTTACTGTGAAGCTCAAAGAAGCCCTGGATGTTAGACCCGGTGAGGTAATCAGCCTGGTGGGCGGCGGGGGTAAGACCACCCTCATGTTCGCCCTGGCCCGGGAACTGCCTGCCGGAGGAGGGCTGGTTGTCACCACCACCACCACCAAGATTCTGGAGCCCTCTGCCGCGGAGACGCCGCTGCTTCTGCTGGAGGACGATGAGGCAAAACTGCTGCAGATGCTGTTGCAGAACGCGACTGAATACCGGCATATCACCCTGGCTAGAAGAAGGCTGCCCTCCGGCAAACTGAACGGCATCAGCCCGGGGCTGGTTATGGGACTGGCCGAGCTGGAGCCGGTGTCATACATTATTATTGAAGCCGATGGCGCGGCACGCAAGCCGTTGAAGGCGCCCAACGCCACCGAGCCGGTAATCCCGGACAATACCTCGCTGGTCATTGCCATGGTCGGCGTGGAGGCGGTCGGCGCCCACCTGAATGAGGCAAATGTCTTCCGGCCGGAAATAGTGTCCAGTTTGCTTGGAATGGAACCTGGCGCGGTTATCACGGCCGGGGATATTGCCCGCCTGCTCACCCACCCCCAGGGCATAACTAAGGGCAGCCCGCCGGAGGCAAGGCTCGTCCCTTTCATCAATAAGGTAGACCTGCCGGGAGGTCTGGCAAAGGGTCGCGAGCTGGCCCAGGAAATTCTGGCCATGCGCCACCCTCGAATTGAGCGGGTTGTCCTGGGACAGACACAGCTACCCGACCCGGTGGCCAGGGTTGTCTATAAAAAAGAGTCTTAAAATGAGGATATTAAATGTACCATTTGCCTTTGGTTGTTTTGTTTACAGCCGGATGACCTAACCCCTGCCCCGATTTGTCCTCAAATCGGACAGCATCGGGGAGTATATGTAAGAGAGGGGGCTTTGCCCCCTCTCTTTAGACTCTTCCCCTCTCCGAAATCGTAAACCAAACGCAAAAAGAACCATGTTAAAAGAAGTTTCGTCCCCTGTTACTTTCTCAGCCCTTACGGCTTGCGGAAGTTGCAACGGAGCTCGCACTCGTAGCCGTATTCCCCGTGGACAATTCCCTTGCCGGCGCGGGCGCATTTGACCGCCGAGGTCTTTTCATGGGGGCAATAGACCCAGCCGGGGGCTTCCAGGTCATAACTACCGCACTTGACACACTTAATGCCCTGGTCGGTAGCCTCTAAATCAAAGTTGTACCTTATCTTTCCGCAGTTCCTGCAGTAGCAGTACCCCCAATCACCAATCTGGTCAATGTAGTCTTCCCGCTTTGGCATCATAACCTCCTGATAATTCCGCCGGTGTTTATCTTGACAGCCTGTCTTTACGATGTTATTATAACATTGTTGACCAAACTGGTCAACAACGAGTCTGAATGAAGTTTTCCAGCAAAGTACGCTACGGCACCAGGGCACTTCTGGAACTGGCCCTTCGCTGGGGCGAGGGACCGGTACCGCTGAAAGACATTGCCCGGAGGCAGCAGATTCCCTTGCCGTACCTGGAGCACCTGATTTGCCCTCTTGTCCAGGCGGGAATAGTCAAGAGCGCCCGGGGGACACGGGGCGGGGTGATGCTGCTCAAGCCTCCCGGGGAAATTATCCTCAGCGAGGTAATCGACCTCCTGGAGGGCCCGGGGAATGCGGCGGAATACGGCGATAAGGCCCTGGAATGCCGTGACTACAGCGCGGCCTATGACGTCTGGGATGAAGTAACAGAACAGGTGAACCGGGTCTTCGAGTCCATTACCCTGCAGAGCCTGGTGGAGCGTCAGCAACTGAAGAGCCGGGTGGGCTGAGATTTGTGACTGCATTGCGGTTTCTATATTGAGCGGGTGGGGTTAGCCTGGCAGAATCTTAAATGGAGGTTGGAGTATGAAGATTGTGAAGTTATGTCGGGAAGGTTCCTGTTGTCCCGAGGTCAAGATAACCGAGTCGCAGGTAAAAATCGGCGAGAAAGACAACATTTGCACCCTCACCAGAGACCAGTGGGAAATCCTCAAAGAAAAAATACTCAACAAAGAGCTATAAACCAGGGTGATAGCCCCACCCGCCCAACATAGAACCCGTTGAGGAGTTGAGATGCCTGAAACGCCCAAACTGAGGGTCAGGAGATTTCCCGGGAACCCCGGTGAGGAAGTCCTCGACTTTGCCGAAGCCAGGGAACTGCCTTTCCTGGAGGTCTTTGTTTTCGTCGAGGGACAGCGTGTGAGCACTTATGAAGATTTCCTGCAGATGGTCGCTCAGCCGGCCTACCGTGACAAGGAGTCTCTGGAAGTAATGGTGATGGCATCCGACCTCATCTCCGGGGGATAATTACTAAGAGGTGTAAGATGGCTAATTTGCCGAAACTGAGAATCAAGCGAGCCTGGAACCCGACCGAGGAGGTCCGCGAGATGGCACAAGCCCGCCAGTTGCTCTTCGAGCGGGGACCCGACATGGTCATCCTGGTGGAAGGGCAGCATGTTCGCTCCTATGAGGAGATGGTCGAGATGGTCAAAGAGGCCCCGTATAAGGACAAAGACTCCCTGGAGGTCGTCATCACGCCTCTCTGGCCGGCCGGAGGATAGACTGAAATGGCAAAGGTGATTGCGGTCTGCACGAGCCAGGCAAAAGGCACCCGCAAGGAACTTGTGCCCGATGGCCTCCTAAAAGAAGGCTATGGTATGGTCGGCGATGCCCACGCCGATGCCGGCACGCACCGCCAGATAAGCCTGCTCGCCATCGAAAGCATCGATAAGATGCGCCAGCTCGGCTACAAGGTCGGCCCGGGCGATTTCGCCGAAAACCTGACCACCGAGGGCATCGACCTCGTCGCGCTACCGGTGGGCACCGGCGTCGCAGTAGGCAAGGAAGTTATCCTGGAAATCAGCCAGATTGGCAAGCAATGTCATACCGGCTGCGCTGTCTTCAAGCAGACCGGCAAATGCATCATGCCCAAGGAAGGCGTCTTTGCCCGGGTAATCCGCGGCGGCACGGTCAAGGCCGGCGATGGCATAGATGTAAAACCGAAAGACCGGGACTAGCACTGTTAGCGGAGAGATTCAGAGAGGGCATAGGCCCCTCTCTTGCCAGTAGCCCCTTATTTAAGGTAGAGAGATAGAATGGTAACATCTCAAACCGGCGACATGGAGGTCGAGACCTTCCCGGTACTGCGGGTTACCGCACTGGGTCAAACCCAGGTGAACGAAGCTGTGGTCAGGGAATCTCCCCTGACCATCATCCTCAACAACCGTGAACTGGTCACCCTGCTATGCACCCCGGCCGACCTCAAGTACCTGGCGGTCGGTTTTCTCGCCGCCGAGGGACTCATCAAGAGCAAAGATGAGATTAAGCAGATAGTCGTGGATGACCAGCGGGGTGTAGTGCGCGTTACGACTGAAGCCGAAGATACTGAATCCAGTGAGCGGCTTTTCAAGCGCCTCATCACCTCGGGGTGCGGTCGCGGGGCCGCCTTCTACAGCGCCGCCGACGTCGCACAGCTCAAGGTAGAGTCGCTCACCAGCATCGCCGCCAGCGAGGTCTTTGCCCTGGCCGGTGCGTTTCAGCGCCGTTCCGAGACCTACCACGCCACCGGCGGCGTGCACAGCGCCGCCCTGTGCGACAACCGGGGTATACTGGTCTTCCATGAAGACATCGGCCGGCACAATGCCATTGACAAAATCTTCGGGGAGTGCCTCCTCAAGGATATAACTACCGCCGACCACCTCATTCTCACCAGCGGCCGCATCTCCTCCGAAATCTTGCTCAAGATAGCCAGGCGAAACGTCCCGATTCTTATTTCGAAGTCGGCCCCGACCACTTTGGCGGTAAGGCTGGCCACCGACCTGGGGGTGACGCTTGTCGGCTTTGTCCGCGGCCAGCGCATGAATGTCTACACCAACGCGTGGAGGGTAACTACTAATGGACCAGAACACTGAGATGATTGCCAAAGTCCAGACTTTGCGCCGGGAATTGAAGGCGGTTATCCTCGCTCACAACTACCAGCTGGGCGAAGTCCAGGACGTCGCCGACTTCGTCGGTGACTCCCTGGAGCTCAGCCAGAATGCCGCCAAGACCGGTGCCGAGGTAATCGTCTTCTGCGGCGTCCACTTCATGGCCGAGACCGCCTCTATACTCTGCCCGGACAAGACCGTCCTGCTGCCCGACGAACATGCCGGCTGCCCCATGGCCAACATGATTACCGCCGCCAGGCTCCGGGAAAAGAAAAAGGAGCTGCCCGGCATCCCGGTGGTCTGCTACGTCAACTCCACCGCCGAAGTGAAGGCGGAGTCAGACATCTGCTGCACCTCGGCCAACGCGGTAAAGGTCGTGGAGAGCCTCGCCGCCGATGAAGTCCTCTTCGTCCCCGACCAGTACCTGGGCCACTACGTCTCCACCCAGACCAAAAAGAAGGTGCACCTCTGGCCCGGTTTCTGTCCCACTCATACCCGGATACAACCCAATGACATACTGCGGCTCAGGCAGGAATACCCGCAGGCTAAGGTAGTCGTCCACCCCGAGTGCCGGCCTGAGGTCGCCGCCCTGGCCGATGAAGTGCTGAGCACCGGCGGCATGTGCCGCTTCGCCCGCGAGACCCCGGCCCGGGAGATAATCGTGGGCACCGAGCTGGGCATAATCTACCGGCTCCGCAAAGAGAACCCGGGCAAAAAGTTCATTCCCGCCTCCGAGCAGGCGGTCTGCCCCAATATGAAGCTCATCACCCTGGAAAAAGTGCTGTGGACGATGCAGGAGATGAGGCCACAGGTAAAGGTGCCCGAAGACATCCGCATAAAGGCTAAGGCGCCCATCGACCGTATGCTGGCGGTAGGGAGCGGCTAGTTTGCTTACCCCGGCGGAACGCGAAAGGTATAACCGGCAGATAATAATCGACGGCTTTGGGGAGGTCGGGCAGTCCAAGCTGAAGTCGGCCCGCATCTTCATCGCCGGCGTCGGCGGCCTCGGCTGCTCAGCCGCCATCCCGCTTGCCGCCGCCGGAGTCGGCAAGCTCCGACTGGTCGACTTCGACACCGTCGAGCTAAGCAACCTCAACCGTCAGGTGCTGCACTGGGACAAGGACATCGGCCGGCCCAAGGTAGTCTCCGCCGCGGAAAAGCTCCGCCAGATGAACCCCCTGACGGAAATCGAGGCTATCCCGGAAAAAATAGACGAAGCCAACATAGCGCGGCTGGTCGAGGGTTGTGACGCCATCGTCGACGCCCTGGACAACCTGCCCACTCGCTACCTGCTCAATAAGACCGCACTGGAGCGCAATATACCGCTATTTCACGGCGCCGTCCACGGCTTTGAGGGTCGCGCGCTGACCATCCTCCCGGGGAAGTCGGCCTGCCTGTGGTGCCTCTATCGCGGCGCCGTCATCGAAGGTAATGTCCCGGTGCTGGGCGTTACCCCGGCGGTTATCGGCTGCATCCAGGCCGCCGAGGTCATCAAGTACCTCACCGGCATCGGCCCGCTGCTGACCGACCGCCTGCTGGTCTATGACGGCCGCGGCATGAAGTTCAGTGAGATTAAGCTGAAACCGAACCGCTTTTGCGAGCAGTGCGGCCCGGAGGCTAGCTCCGGCCAAACTCCCGGCGCAGCTGCGCCGCGGTAAGCCGGATGAGGGTGGGCCGACCGTGCGGACAGGTCTGGGGAGTGGCCGTCTGCTCCATCTGCCGCACCAGGTCGCGCATCTCCTCGATGCTGAGCGACTGTCCCGCTCTCACCGCCCCGTGGCAGGCCATCGACTTCGCCAGTCCCTCCTCCCAGCTACCTTCCCCCGGAGCATCCAGCATTTCGCGCAATACCCCGGCCCAGTCGCCGGCAATCACCGCCGGCACCGCCCGTACCAGATAGGTGCGGTCGCCGAACGGCTCAATATTAAAACCAACCATAGCGAGGTCGGCGAGGTGCGACTGCCATGTCGCCGCCTGCGGCGGGCTGACCTCGAAGGTGGCCGGCTCGAGCAGCCCCTGGACCTCTGGCTGGCGCGCCGACTGCTGGCTACTAATCTTGTCAAACAGGATACGCTCATGCGCGGCATGCTGGTCGATGAGGTATAAACCGTCCGGCCCCTCGGCGATGATGTAGCTGTTGGCCAGCTGACCGAGCACCCGTAGCACCGGCAGGGTCGACACCAGCGGCTGGACAACCGTCATCGGGGGCGACTGGGTGTGCGCTGACTCCCCGGGCAGCGTCCACAGCTCTCTCTCCCGCGTCGGCGTCGGCCGGTAGGTCGTGGCTATCTCCTCAATGCGTGGTGCCGGTGCCCGCGCAATCAGGGCCTGGCGCACCGCTTTCTGCACCGCGCCGAAGACCCGGTGCTCATCCTGGAACTTCACCTCGGCCTTGGTGGGATGAATGTTGACGTCGACCTCCCCCGGCGGCAGCACGATGTTGATAATGGCCACCGGGTGCTTGCCCGCCATCAGCAGGCCGTGGTAGGCCTCCTCTACCGCCCAGGCGAGCAGTCGACTGTTTATCCAGCGTCGATTAACGAAGAAGCTCAGATAGCCCCGGCTGGCGCGGCTCAGCGACGGCGCCCCGGCCAGTCCGGTCACCCTTATCTGGGAATTGCCGCCCGACCACTCCCCTTCCCCTTCCCCCACCGGCAGCATGTTGCGCGCCACTTCCAGTCCGTAGACCTCGCTGACCACATCAATCAATTGGCCGCTCCCCGGCGTCCGCAGCGTCGTCCGTCCCTCAAGAGACAGGCTGAACCTGACCCCGGGGAAGGCCAGGGCGTACTGGCTGACGACACTGGCGATGTGGCTGCTCTCGGTGGCCGCCGACTTCAGGAACTTGAGTCGGGCGGGCACCCTGCGGAACAGGCTGCGCACGGTAACGGTGGTGCCGGTCGGCCGGGCTTGCGAGCGGCGACCGGTTACAGCGCCATCCATGAGCGAGATGAACGTTCCCGCCGCTTCATCGGCGGCGCGGGTAACCATCTCCACCTGCGCCACGGCGGCAATACTGGGTAAGGCCTCACCGCGGAAACCCAGACTGGATATAGATTCGAGGTCGGCATCGCTGCTAATCTTGCTGGTGGCGTAGCGCTCGAAGGCCAGCGCCACTTCTGAGGCAGGAATCCCCGACCCATCGTCCGCTACCCGTATCAGGCTTATGCCGCCGCCCGTAGCTTCAATGGCAATCTCGCTGGCGCCGGCGTCCAGCGCGTTCTCCACCAGCTCCTTCACCACCGACGCCGGCCGCTCCACCACCTCTCCGGCGGCAATCCGGGCCACTATC